>JAMOVF010000030.1 GCA_027061625.1 Deltaproteobacteria bacterium | reverse complement strand
AGTAAATATAATGGAGAATGTTAATATATGCCTATCACTCCACGATATAACGGTCAAGAATTTTTTGAGCATAAGATCATTTCATGAATAGCAAGCTTATAAAAATCCAAATTTATAAAAAGAAAAAATAGGCAATAAAAATTAATTTCTTTCTACCTTTGCAAGAAGTTTTAGAAATGATATTTTTTGCCAAATAAGACCTGACTACTAAAAATCATTATTGGCAGCACATCGTGCCAGGAGAAGAAAATCATTATGATTACTGCTATCAGCCCTATAGATGGACGTTATGCCTCAAAGGTGAAGGAGTTGGCCAACTGCTTTTCAGAATATGCCCTTATGCGCAACAGGGTGCGAATTGAAATTTTGTGGTTATTGGCCCTATGCAATGAAGAAAAAATACCTGAGTGCCGCAGCCTCACCAAGGATGAGGAAGCTTATTTAAAAAAAATAATAGATGATTTTACTCCACAAGAGGCTGAAAAGGTTAAGCAGATCGAACGCGTTACTAACCATGATGTAAAGGCGGTGGAATATTATATAAAGGACAAGATTTCAAACACATCCTTGGAATCCATTTCAGAATTCATCCACTTTGCCTGCACCTCTGAAGACATAAACAATTTATCTCACGCCTTGATGCTTAAAGATGGTCTTGAGGTGCTGCTGCCTGTGCAACAGGAAGTAATGGATACCCTTAAGGCGCTGGCCCAAAAGTGGAAATCAGTTCCTATGCTGGCCAGGACTCATGGACAGCCGGCCTCACCTACCACCATGGGCAAGGAACTAGCCGTATTCGTGGACCGCCTTTCAAAACAGAATAGAAAGGTAGCGCAGGTTGAACTGCTTGGAAAAATAAATGGTGCAGTAGGCAATTACAATGCACACTTGGCGGCTTATCCAGGTGTGGACTGGATCTCGCTTGCCAGGCAAATAGTCGAAAATGAGCTAGGCCTGAAGCTTAATATCTTCACCACCCAAATTGAGCCGCATGACTATATGGCTGAGCTGTTTGATGCCATAAGCAGGTTCAATACTATTTTACTTGATCTTGACCGCGATATCTGGACATATATTTCCATGGCCTATTTTGGCCAAAAAACAGTAAAGGGCGAAGTAGGTTCATCCACCATGCCCCACAAGGTAAATCCCATAGATTTTGAAAACTCTGAGGGGAATATAGGCCTTGCTAATGCAATTTTCAGGCATCTTGCAGAAAAACTGCCTGTTTCCCGCCTTCAAAGAGACCTTTCAGATTCCACTGTCCTACGCAATATGGGAGTTGGGTTTGGATATAGCCTTATTGCCTATAAATCAACTCTAAAAGGCCTTGGAAAATTACAGCTGAATGAACATATATTGGCCAGGGATCTGGACAATGCCTGGGAGGTTTTGGCTGAACCTATTCAAACAGTTATGAGAAAGGCGGGGATTGAAAAGCCTTACGAAAAGCTTAAAGAGCTTACCAGGGGCCAAAAAATCACCAAGGAAGATATCAGGCGTTTCATCAAGGGGCTGGACTTGGATGAACAAGACAAACAAAGGCTGCTTGAACTAACTCCAGCAACATATATAGGCATGGCAGAGGCTATAGTGGATATGCTAGACTAGGTTAAACTGCCTCTTTAGGCACTAGGCGGGTCAAAAGCACCTCTACTGTCTCATCTTCTGATCTGAGCACCCTCTTCTGCATGGCTATATCATATTCCTTCTCACACAGCGGAAGGAATTGGCCCAAGCTCTTTCTCCGCACATCGTGGGCCATATATATTACACCCTTGGGAGAAAGATATTTCTTGAAAACATGCAGCAAGGGTTCAAAGAATTTGGGATGAAACAGGATCTCTGATCCAATGATCATCTCAAAGGTGCCAAGTTCTGCAGGCTTTAACCAATCAAGACGGCTAAAATCTGTATTTTGATCGCATTCATTAATTGCCGCGGATACCCGTTCAAAATCGAGTATTTCATCTTGATAATCAGTAAGAAGCACTTTATGTCCGAAACCAGCTGCCACTATTCCTGTGACCCCAAGGCCTGCGCCAAGCTCAAGTATCCGTCTTTCAGGATCAGGCTCCATGGATGCCATAAAATCTGCCAATATCACAGATGACTCCCATATCTTTACCCAAAAAGGGAATTCATCTGAATTGGCAAATATGTCTTTGCCAGCTATGAGGGGTTCAATATCTTGAAGGTGAAGAAATGAAAAACGTTTGCCACGGATAGCCACACTTTCAAAATCAAGTTTGTATCGTTTGGCCAAACGCCTGTAAATAGGTAAAACTTTTTCTGGAATCTTGGTCATTTTCTTATAAACACTAAAATGCCAGCGGCCTTTTTTTGAGACCGCTGGCTGTTTTTTTGGGGGTTGAAAATTAAACTGGAGCCGGCGTGCGGTTATGTTTTTCTTTCATCTTATAATACATTCTGCCAGTTCCAGCCGGTATAAGACGGCCCATAATGACATTCTCTTTAAGGCCCCTTAAGTGATCCACTTTTCCTGCAATTGAGGCATCGGTAAGCACCTTTGTAGTCTCCTGGAAGGAGGCAGCAGAAATAAAGCTGTCTGTAGTAAGAGAAGCCCTTGTTATACCAAGAAGCATTGGCTCAGCCGATGCAGGCTGTCCGCCCTCAGCCATAACGCGTTCATTCTCCTCTTCAAAGCGGTATCTTTCCACCTGCTCGCCAGGCATGAAATTGGTATCACCAACGCTGGTGATTTTCACCCGTTTCAACATTTGGCGGACTATAACTTCAATGTGCTTGTCATTTATCTTGACACCCTGGAGCCTGTAGACCTCTTGGATTTCATCAGTCAAGTTGCGTGCAAGGGCCTTAATACCTTTGACCCTCAGGAGGTCATGGGGGTTGATCACGCCATCCATCAAGGGCTCGCCTGCACGTACATAATCGCCTTCACGCACATTGATATGTTTTCCAAGTGGTATGAGATATTCTTTTGGTTCACCATACTCAGGTGTAATAATAACGCGCCGTTTGCCCTTTAGGTCCTTGCCAAAGGATACAACGCCGTCAATTTCAGTAATAATGGCCTGCTCTTTTGGTTTTCTGACCTCAAAGAGTTCTGCCACCCTGGGAAGACCACCAGTGATATCTTTGGTCTTGGTAGTCTCTCTGGGTATCTTTGCCAGGATGTCACCAGCCTGAACCTCATCACCTTCGTTTACCTGGATAATGGCTCCCACAGGCAGCATGTAGCGTGCCTGACCTCTGCCGCTAGGCAATTTGGCAGTGCGCCCCTTTTCATCCTTAATGGAGATGCGGGGCTTATATTCTGTAGCCTTGTACTGGACGACTATTCTCCTGGCCTTTCCTGTAATTGGGTCCACCTTTTCTTGGATGGTGACACCTTCGATGATATCGCCAAATTTCACCTTGCCTGGAACTTCAGTCAAGATGGGATGGGTAAATGGATCCCATTCAGCCAACTTTGTGCCAGGCTGCACTTCTTGGCCTTCTTCCACCAAGAGTTCAGCACCATATATTATGGGA
>JAMOVF010000029.1 GCA_027061625.1 Deltaproteobacteria bacterium | reverse complement strand
TGGCAAGATCAATCCCCTTTACCTTCTCTTTTAGCTCCCGCAGCAAGGCGGTATCAGGATCTGTCCCTCTGTTACTTTGCACCTGGGCATCTTTATCTTGAAAGAGCTCTTTGCTTTTTGTTTTATCGATGTAAGGACATTTATCCAAAGAGGCCTTTCCTGTTGTAACGCTTACACAAAAGGCCATGCAGGTTGGAAAGCCGCACTCTCCACAGTTGGTTTTAGGCGTCAGGCGGAGTATATCTAACACATTGGGCATATAGGAAATCTCCTGTTATTGTCATTCTCATACTATGAATCTAATTGTTGAAGATTATTTTGAAAAGCTTGGAATACCTTTAAAGGGCGTAGTACCCCTCAAAGCTGATGGTTCAGAACGCCGCTTTTACAGGCTGAGATTCCATAATAAAGCAGCAGTGGCCATTTTCCCTGCACCAATTCTTACAGGCATGCAAGAGGCCAGGAGCCTTGCAAAAATCGCTTCCCACCTTTCATCCAGAGGAATCAATGTACCTAAGCTTCTATTTTTTGATGCAGCGTCTGGTGTTGCATTTATGGAAGATAAAGGCAAAACAAGTCTTCAACAATATTTGCACATCAGTAAAAATGACCTGACAGAATTATATGGAAAAATCCTTGGCCATTTAGCTGATTTTCAAATCAGAGGCATAGAGGGGTTTGATCCTAACTGGTGTTACGATACACAGCGCTATGACAGCACCTTGGCCCTGGAGCGTGAGGCCCTATATTTCGTCAATGCTTTTTTAAAAGGATTTGCTGGCATAGAACCAGAACAACCCCTTCTTGATGAACTCAAAGAGGTGGCTTTAAAAGTGGATCAGCTCTATTACAAAGGATTTCTGCTCCACAGGGATTTCCAGTCTAGAAATATCTTGATACAGGATTCAGAGCCTTGGATAATTGATTTTCAGGCTGCCAGGACAGGTCCCCTTGCCTATGATGTTGCCTCCCTTCTTATTGACCCATATGTTTGCATCGATTCCACAAAATGGCCACACCTCATAGATTGCTATATCGATTATGCAAATGACAAATATGGGCTTGGCATAAAGACCGCTCTTTTTATGGAGGACTTTGCAGTTGCAGCACTGCTTCGCACCCTGCAAGTACTGGGAGCCTTTTCTTTTTTATCGCAGGAAAAAGGCAAAAACTTTTTTGTGCAATTTATTTCCCCTGCTTTGGCCAGGCTGAAGGAAATTTTGGATCTTTTTTACCTTTCTTCTCTTTACAATCTTCGCAAGTTAGTGGAACATCTGGACACCTAAAAGATTATGGAATTTCAAACAATAACAAAAAGATTGTGGAGGCAACCGCCCTTCCTCGTTATAGCCGTATTCGGTCTCCTGGATCTGCTGGGTGCAGCGGTTCTGTTGATGCCAGGGATGCACTATCACGGCCTTTCCCTGCTAGACGCCCTTTTCACCTCTACATCAGCCGTATGTGTTACAGGGCTTACTGTAACAGACACTGCCGCTTCTTTTACCAGGCAAGGCCATTATGTGATTATGGCCTTAATCCAAATAGGCGGCCTAGGTGTCATGACCATTTCAACACTGCTTTTTCTAACCATTGGCCAGCCCATAAAAATATCCCATAAAATATTTATAAAAGAGACCTTTCTATATAAACACACCCCTACCCTTGGCAGCCTGCTGGCCACTATTGTATTTTATACTTTTGCAGCAGAGGCAGCAGTTGCCCTTTCCCTCACATTTTTCTTTCTGGAATTCCTGCCGCCTGATGAAGCACTCTTTCAAGGAATTTTTCATTCGGTTTCTGCCTTCTGCAATGCAGGCTTTTCCACTTTTGACAACGGCCTTTACCCCTTCAGATCCAATATAGGGGTCCTGCTCACCATCATGGCTGCGATAATGCTGGGCAACACGGGTTTTGCTATTGCCTATGAAATCGGAGAAAGGTTTTTAAAAGGGAACCGCAAAGCATGGTCACTGAATTTTCGGCTCACAGTATATACCCACCTTCTGCTGCTAATCGTAGGCACACTCTGCTTCTTTATATTTGAACAAGGCAATGCCCTGGCAGATATGGACATCAAAACAAAGTGGCTAACCAGCCTATTCCACAGCGTGAGCGTGCGCACTGCTGGATTCAACACAGTTGAGATATCCAGCCTAACAGAAGACACTCTCTATATAATGCTCATCTTAATGGCCATTGGGGCCTGCCCAGGCTCCACTGGCGGCGGTCTGAAAACCACAACCCTGGCAGCCCTTTGGGTAACAGCCATAAGCAGGCTCAAAGGCTATACCAAATCCACCATCAGCCGCAGGACAATTCCTGATGCAACCATACAGCAGGTCCTGGTACTCCTTACCCTCTATGTAAGCGCAATCTTGTTGTCCCACTTTCTCATGATGGTATCAGGCCGCAACCATCCCTTTCTTTTAGGCTCAAACAGGTTCTTGGCAACCCTGTTCGAAAGCGTTTCTGCCCTGGGCACAGTTGGCCTTACCCTGGATCTTACGCCAAAGCTCAATACCAGCGGTAAGATAATCATTATATGCACCATGTTTATCGGCAGAGTCGGCCTTCTGTCGCTCGTTTCTGCTCTCACGCAAGGAGTAACAAAACCAAAACCCTACCATTATGCCAGCGAAGACATCATGGTAGGCTGAACAGGTGAATGGATATGGCACGGTATGAATTTGCAATAATTGGCCTTGGAAAATTTGGGATACACCTTGGGCGAACTCTGGCCAATGCAGGCAAGAGGGTTCTCTGTATTGACAGGCAGGAAGAACTGGTCCAAAAGATAAGCGAAGATGTCACAGATGCAGTGGTGGCAGATGGAAGCGACAAAGAGGTGCTGGAAAGCCTTGGCGTAGCGGACATTGAAACAGTAATAGTTGCAGTTGGAGACATGACCCACAGCGTGCTAATTGCCCTTTACCTGCGCGAGCTTGGGGTGCAGAAAATCCTTGCAAAGGCCAATGATGAAGATCACTCAAAACTGCTTTCACTGGTGGGGGCCCATCAGGTAATAATTCCTGAGAAGAATGCTGCCAAGGATATGGCAAACTCCCTTCTTTCACCCAATATAGTGGATTTTCTTCCAATGCTGGAAGGTTATGTAATTGCCCAAATCGAGCCTCCCAAACCCTTTATTGGGCACTCTTTGCAGGAACTGGAGCTGCGCAAAAAATATCATATCTATGTATTGGCAATCCAGAACAAACAAACAGGTGAGATGAACTTGATGCCCAGCCCAAAACACATCCTCCATCAAAATGAAATCCTCTATGTGCTGGGTAAGAGGGAAGACGTAGACAAGTTTCAGGAGATCTAACCAGAACAATAATGGGAAAACGAAGGCGCAGAAGAAAGAAGATTCCACAAGAGCCGGTCCAGGCCTTGATAACAGGCCTTTCCCATGACGGCAGAGGCATTGCAAAGGTCAATGGCAAAACCGTTTTTGTGGATGGGGCCCTGCCTGGAGAGGAAGTCATTTTCAAATATGTACGCTGTTTTTCAAAATTTGACGAAGCAGTAGCAGTGGAAGTGCTGCTCCCCTCACCAGACCGCGTGACCCCCAAATGCCCCCACTTTTTGACCTGCGGGGGA
>JAMOVF010000028.1 GCA_027061625.1 Deltaproteobacteria bacterium | reverse complement strand
TATCTGATCCAGTTCTGCTGGGCTTGAGGCCTGTTCAATCGCTTGAAGGGCCTCCTCCCTTATGGCATGGAGCTTATCCTCCATCACCTTAAAGCACTGATTTGGCCTTTTCAGCTATAGCAGTAAAGGCCTTGGGATCAGTAACGGCAAGATCTGCCAGCATTTTGCGGTTCAAATCCACGCCTGCCTTTTTGAGGCCTCCCATGAATTTGCTGTATGAAAGGCCGTTTAAACGGCATGCAGCATTGATCCTTGCAATCCAAAGGCGCCTGTACAAACGTTTCTTCTGGCGCCTGTCTCTGAATGCGTAACAGAGACCTTTCTCAACTGTTTCTTTGGCCTGTTTGAAGCATCTATGCCTGGCCCCCCAGTAACCGCGGGCCAGCTTAAGAACCTTTTTCCTTCTTCTACGGGCCTTAAAGCCCCTTTTTACCCTTGGCATTTCTGATCAAACTCCTTCTCAAAATTCTCTTTTTTTATTTTCGGGCATGTAAAAATCAGATCCCCGGCAGCATCCGTTTTATCTGCTTCATCATTGCATCAGACAATATACCGGGTTTTCTGAGATTGCGTTTCCTTTTCCTGCTCTTCTTGGTCAAGATATGGCTTTTTCCTGGCTTCCGGAACATGATCTTGCCAGAACCAGTTACCTTGAAACGCTTAGCAGCAGACCTCTTGGTTTTGATCTTAGGCATTTTTTGCTCCTTATATAAACACTCTTTTTAATAAAGAGGACAGTTTGCGCCTCTTTTGTAATCGAAAGCTGGTAACCGAAGAGATTTACCCCTTAATGGGGCTAAGGTCAATCCTTTTTGGGAGCCAAGATCATATTCATGGTGCGGCCTTCCATTGTGGCCATATGTTCAGGCACGGCAATATCAGACATTTCTTCTGCAATTTTCCTAAGCACCTCAGCACCCTGAGATGAATGTACTATCTCCCTACCCCTGAAACGGACTGTTACTTTAACCTTATTGCCTGCTTCAAGAAATTGCCTGATCTTTTTCTTTTTTACATTGAGATCATGTACATCAGTGCGTGGACGCATCTTGATCTCTTTAACCTGGATAAAGGTCTGCTTTTTCTTTGCTTCCTGAGCCTTTTTGGACTGCTCATATTTGAATTTGCCATAATCCATTATACGGCAAACTGGCGGTTTTGCCTGTGGTGCTACTTCCACCAGGTCAAGCCCGCGTTCTTCGGCACGGGCCAAAGCCTCCCTTGTAGGCATTACACCTAATTGGCTGCCATTCTCATCAATAAGCCTCACCTCTCTGGCCCTTATCCTCTCATTTACATTGATTTGCTGTGCCTTGGCGATCTTTACACCTCCTTTTTTTCTTTGCGGCCGCCTGCGGCCTGGGAAAAAACAGATTCTATTTCATTTTTTGCCATATTGATAAACTCACTAACACTACAGGTTTCCAGTTGTTCTCCACTCCTCTTTCTTGGGCTTACTTTGCGGCTTTCAGCCTCCTTATCTCCCACTATTATCATATATGGGATCTTTTCAAGCTGGGCCTCCCTGATTTTCTTGCCCAGTTTTTCATTCCTGAGGTCAGCCTGCGCCCTTAAGCCTGCGGCCTTCAACTGCTGCACCACTTCCTCAGCCCACTCATCCTGCCTGTTGGTAACAGTAAGGACGATTACCTGAACTGGTGCAAGCCATAAGGGAAATGCCCCGGCATAATGCTCAATAAGCACCCCAAAAAAACGTTCCAAAGAGCCCAACAAGGCCCTGTGAATCATTATGGGAGCATGCGGCTGGCTGTCTTCCCCAATATATTTAACGTCAAAACGTTCAGGAAGATTAAAGTCCACCTGGATGGTGGAACATTGCCAAGAACGATCAAGGCAGTCTTTGATCTTAATATCAATCTTAGGACCATAAAAAACACCTTCACCAGGATCTACTTCATAATCAAGGCCTTGCGATTCCAGAGCCTGCTTGAGTGCATTGGTGGCCCTCTCCCAATTCTCTTCAGAACCCACATATTTGTCTGGCCTGGTGGAAAGATAGATATCATAGCGGTCAAACCCAAAAACCCTCAGGACATATAGTGTCATATCAAGGATATCATGGATTTCACTGTCAAGCTGGTCTATGCGGCAAAAGACATGGGCATCATCCTGGGTAAAGCCCCTAACCCTCATAAGGCCGTGCAGAGTTCCGGTGCGCTCATAACGATATACAGTGCCAAGTTCACACCATCTCAATGGCAGTTCCCGGTAACTCCTGCGTCTTGAATTATATATGGCAATGTGAAATGGACAATTCATGGGCTTTATCTGATATTCCACCTCGTCTATCTGCATGGGTGCATACATATTTTCTGCATAAAAATCGAGATGGCCGCTCCTTTTCCACAGCTCGCGTTTTGCAATATGAGGAGTGAAGAGCATTTCGTAACCGCTGTCCAGATGGGCCTTGCGCCAAAAATCTTCAATTGCCTTTCTTACAGCACTCCCTTTGGGATGCCACAACACCAGCCCGGGCCCCACTTCTTCTTGTATTGAAAAGAGGTCCAGTTCCCGCCCTATGCGCCTGTGATCTCTCCTTTTTGCCTCTTCAAGACGCTCCAAATACTCTTTGAGCTCATCCTTTGAGAAAAAGGCTGTGCCATAAATGCGCTGCAACATGGGCTGGGATTCATCTCCACGCCAATAGGCGCCAGCTACACCCGTAAGTTTGAAGGCCTTGACATAGCCTGAATGGGGAATATGCGGACCCCGGCACAGGTCTTCAAAACCATCCTGCGAATAGACAGAAACGGCCTTTTCCCCTTCTTTTTCCAAATCCTCCAGCAATTCAACCTTATAGGTTTCATCTTTGGAGGCAAAATGGGCCTTTGCATCTGAAATGGGCATTTCTTTCCGTTCAAAACGGACCGCTTTTTTTATGATCCGCTTCATCTTGGATTCGATCTTTTTTAGATCTTCAGGGGTAAAAGGCCTCTTATAGTCAAAATCATAATAAAAGCCCTGCTCTATAGCTGGCCCAATAGCAACCTTTGCATCGGGGAAGAGTTCCTTCACTGCCTCAGCCATTATGTGGGCAGTGGAATGGCGCAGGGTTTCCAAGGCTTGAGGATCATCTTTGTACACTGGCTCCAAGGTGCAATCCTTGTCAACAGGAGAGGAAAGATCTCTTAACTCACCATCAACCTTTGCAAGGACTATGTCCTTAAGGGCCTTTTTGCCAAACCTTTTCTCAAAAACATCTTTAATAGACACGCCTCTTTGAACCTCATCTACACTTCCATCTGCCATGGTCACTTTGATTATTTCACTGCCCTCTATCTTATTCATATCCCTTTCCCAAACGCAAAAAAGGCATCTTCATTTCCCACGCAGCGGGTAAAAGATGCCTTAAAACCAAACTGGTAGGCGCGGGCGGGATCGAACCGCCGACTTCTACCGCGTCAAGGTAGCGCTCTCCCCCTGAGCTACGCGCCTGTAAAAATTGCATTTATGTTTACCATACCTATTAGCCACAAAGCAGGCTGTGAATAACAAGATTTAGCTGTAGTGTCAAGGCACAAGGGCCAAACCCCATGCCAAAACCATCAGCAAAGGCGCTGTTAATCCAAACAGATATCCCAAGCCTTTGTGAT
>JAMOVF010000027.1 GCA_027061625.1 Deltaproteobacteria bacterium | reverse complement strand
TAAGGGATAGGATCATCACAATCAGCTTCTCTAAAGCCTTTCAGCCTCAAAAGGCATGAATCACACTTGCCGCAGGCAATATCCTCGTTTTCATAACAGGACCAAGTGAGGTGAAGCGGGGCACCAAGTTTGATGCCTGTTTTTACCACTTCTGCCTTGTTCATATGCACCAATGGGGCCACTACCTCCAACTTTGTTTCAGGCCTTGTACCTTCCTCAATAACCTTGTTGAAGGCCTTAAAATAGGATTCCCTGCAGTCTGGATAACCAGAGCTGTCTACTTCTGTAGCACCAATATAGATGTACCTTGCTCCCAGTACCTCTCCCCAAGAAACAGCAATGGCCAGAAGATGCGTATTCCGAAATGGAACATAGGTCACTGGTATTCCCTGTTCTGAAAGAGACTGCTTTGGAACTGCAATGGAATGATCAGTCAAGGCCGAGCCGCCTATATCTTTCAAATATTCAATACTTACATTTAACAGCTTAGTTACATTATAAAATTCAGCAATTTCTTTAAAAGCTCTTTCTTCACGCTTCTCGGTTCTCTGGCCATAATTTACATGCAGAAATGCCAAAGCGCATTTCTCATTAGCAATAGCCGCAGCAACGCAGCTATCTAAACCGCCGCTGACCAGACAAACGGCTAAGGGTTTCTTGCTCTGGGCAGATTTTATCATTTCCTTTAATTTCCCAACCTGTTTCTTCCGATAATAAAGACACTATAGCAATGGAAGATAGAAAATGCAGCACATGAGCAATTACAATACGCCAGCTTAATAGAAGGAAAGAGAACTTAAATGGATGTCAAAATCATAAATCCCTTTTTGGAAGCAGCAGTCAATGTGCTTAAAACCATGGCGAATATAGAAGCAAAGCCTCAGAAGCCTTATCTCAAAAATGATTCTATAGCAAAGGGAGATGTCTCAGGAATCATAGGCATCACAGGTGATGCCCAAGGTTCCATGTCCCTGTCATTCACAGAATCTTGCATAAAGGCCATTGTCTCCAACCTGTTCGGCACTCCTGTAAATGAACTCAATGAGGAAGTAAAGGATGCAGTGGGAGAACTGACGAATATGATCTGTGGTGATGCCCGGCGCAGGCTGGAAGCAAACAACATTTTACTTCAGTCTGGCACACCAACTGTAGTGGCTGGCAAAAATCACTCTATTACACATGTGCATAAAGGGCCTTGCATTGCTGTACCTTTTGCCACTAAAGCGGGGGATTTTGTTGTAGAAGTAGCATTTAATAGCGGTTAAAATAGATTTTACTTCTTTTCTATTATTTCTACTCCAGCCTTTTTCAAGAGCTCTATAGCAGTACCATGTTTATGGCCTGTAATAACAAGCTGGTCTGGCTTAAAGCTTAAAAGAAGCTTGCCTACCAGAAGGCCTTTTTGTTTTTCAACATTTCTATAAGGATTTTCAACCAGCTCTCTGGATTCAACCTTGCCGCTTTCCCTGTCTATCTTTTCAATCATGAAAAAGCGGGCCTGGCCTATATGTTCTGAAAGAGGCCCATCCGGCCCTTCCACAGGAGTAATCCTGACTAGATAAGGCGATTTAGCAAAATGGGGCCTTATTCTTGCCATGACGACCTTAGGGAAACGCTCCACTATATCTTCTTCAATCTGGTCAGCAATTTTGTCTGCCATTTCATGGGATGGAGTTTTCATTATGACATCCACATCCACTATAAAACGACCACCTACAATCCTGCTCAACACCCTCTCCACTTTAACCACGGTAGGATAGCTTTCAATGAATTCAATTATTTGCCGCTCAGTCTCTCTATCTATGGCTGCATCCATCAACTCCTTTATGGAATTAATCAGCAGGATGCCGCCTGCCCTGAAAACAAACAGGGAAACCAATGCTGCAGCCCATCGGTCCATTGGAAGCCCTATCTTGTGCGCCAAAAGACCAAGTAGCACCACTGCAGTAGATAAAGAATCTGCCATATAGTCCTTGGCATCTGCAACAAGAGCTGGTGAGTTAAGCTGTTTACCAGCTCTCAATTGATAAAATCCAAAGGCTAAAGTTACAAATAATGAAATAACAGCTACTGGCAGGGCCTTTTCCACATCTACAGGATGTTCACTGCAAAATATGGCAGTTTTTCCTATTTCATATGCAGCAAGGAGTATTGCTACCGATATTACCAGTGTTGCTACAGTTTCTGCCCTGTACAGGCCGTATGGAAATGATGGATGTTTTTTGCCAGCAACCCACAAACCGATCCAGGCTGCCCCAGAGGCCAAGACATCGGTTGCTGAATGGATGGCATCACTTAGAAGGGCTGTGCTGCCAGACTTTATACCTGCTACTCCCTTCATCAAAGCCAGCCCAAGGTTCACCACCACGGAAAAGGCTGCCCGTTTCCTCGCTTGGGCTAGTTGTGCAAAATGTTGATGTTGTGACATCCCGTCCATTTGTCCTGATTGTTACAGTGCCATCCAAGTCAGTTCTGAACACTTTCGCCTTTATAAGGTTATATGATCGTAGCACATCACTGTTTGGAAGCCCAAGAAAATTGTTGTAACCTACAGGGACTATTGCCACTTCAGGATGTGTGGCCTTCAAAAAGCTGGAACTGCTGGAAGTCCTGCTGCCATGATGAGGAACAACTAAAACTTTCATATTGCCAAGGCCTTTTTCAACAAGGCATTTTTCTCTTTTATGCTGAATATCGCCAGGCAACAACATATCCACCTTTCCAAAATTGATATGAAATACCAATGAGTTATTATTATGATCTTTAAAAGATATATTTTTACATTGGGGAGGTAGAATATGAATATCAACTTCTCCAAGTTTCCTGTGTGCTGGATCCTGCCATAAAACATGTTTTACTCCCAGCTTTCTGCCCTTGTTCACCAATTCCAAACAATGCTCTGCTGTAATACAATCTGAATTGGTCCAAAACTCTCTCACTTTGAATTGATCCAGCAGGGAAGACATGCCTCCCATATGATCCTGTTCCGGATGGGATAGGGCCAAAATATCTATGCCCGTGATCCCAAGACTTCGCAGAAATGGGCCAACTACCGCCTTTCCAACATCCAGAGAGGACCTCAGCCCTCCTGCATCAACAACCATCACCCGCCCTCCAGGAGCAGTTAACACCTGACATGTGCCCTGCCCTACATCCAATACATGGAGTTCCAAATGATTTTGCCTTTTCAAGGCGTAGTTCCTAAAATAAGGGCTTGTTACAAAAAATAGCAGAAAGAGGATGCAAGTAGCAAAAAAAGGCCTTAATCGCTTCCAGCCAGGACCTTTTGAAGTATAGCTGGTAAAAAACATTGCAAGAAGTAGGGTGTAACATAGTGCCACTTGCCACTGCCAAGGTCTAGGATACCAGAATGTAAATCTATCCAATGGCAAGGTGCTGAGAGACATCAAGATCCATTCCATAAAAACGTCTGTCAATTTCCAAAAAAATTGGGCCAGGTCTAATGAAATGGTGCAAAGCGCTGCTCCCACCAGGAGTGACGGAAGCACAAAAAAGCTTACAATAGGCACGAACAAGACATTTAGAAATGGACCAGCAAAAGAGAGACGCTGGAAATGATATATGCCCAAGGGAGATGTGGCGGCATATGCCACCACAGTGATTAGGACCAGCCAAAACAAGTTATTTATCAACTTATTGTGGCTGATTTGCACCTCTTTAAGGGTATATATTAGCAGCAAAAT
>JAMOVF010000026.1 GCA_027061625.1 Deltaproteobacteria bacterium | reverse complement strand
GACGGCTGGCTGGTAAATGTAGTGGATGCCGTTGCTGGTATGATATTTTCTTACAAAGATCAAGAAGGGGAGAATAAAGGATCAGATCCAGCCTCTTGGGACAAAGAGTTCAAGGAAGCCAAAATGATCCCTGAGGCCGTAGGAGTGAGGTGGTCACGGTCACAAGATACAGATGCAGAATTGCACTGGACCATAATTTACGCTAATCCCTTTCCAGCCATTTTGGAAGGAGTTGCCCAATGACCGTTATCTTGACCGAACGTGGAAGTGTAATGGTAATGGTGCTTTGGGTGCTGGCAGTGTTGACCATAATTGGCGGCTTTTTTGCTGTAGAGACCCGGATTACCCGGAACTTGGGCATGGGAGCATGGAATGACCTGCAATCACGCCTTGCAGTCCATTCACTGATGACTATCTTGCCGGAGCGCCTGGCCTCCCCCTCTGTGGATGAAAACGAAGTCCTTGAAAAAGGTCTACTTGTAGTGGATGGCAGGAAATACAAGATCAAGATTGGCAACCGGGAAGTGATCTTTTCCTTAGAAGAGGAAAATGGCAAGCTGGATCTCAACAATGCAGAAGAAGGGCAGATAAGGGATCTAGTAAGGGCCTTTTTTCCTGAAGAAGATGTGATCAAGGCCGATACAATCACTGACTCAATTCTCGATTGGCGAGATTCAGACAAACTTGTACGCCTAAATGGTGCAGAAGACGCGCTCTATGAAGACAAAAAGCCTCCATATCTGCCAGCCAACGGCCCTTTCCGCTTCCTTGAAGAACTCCTCTTGGTGAATGGAATTGATTCAAACATATTTTGGGGGCCTGTAACCTATGTTTCACAAGATGAAGACGCTGAAAATGCAAATAATATATGGAAAGGCGGCTTTATAGATCTTTTTACAGTTTACAGCAGCTCAAAAAACGTGCTAAAGATCTATGCACCATTGCCAATTCAGGAGACATTAGCAGAGTCGTTAAGCAACCAAGATCAGCAGCCTCAAAGAATGAGGTTGATTGCAGTAGTAGGCTCCCAAAAGATGATAATATTTTGGGAACGGCAGAAGGGCAGCACCCCTTATAAACTTCTCCACTGGATGACAGGTTTTACATTGGACAACAAAGGAAAAGAGCAGGCATGGGCAGAAAAGAGATCATAGGCATTTATGCAGCAGGGCATAATGTAGAGTTTCGCTGCCTTACAAAGGGCATGACAGGCTGGAAGACCACCCCCACTCCGTGGCCCTCTGGCTCATTTTCTGGCCCAGCCCATGAGCAGCTGAAAAGCGCACTAAGCCTGCTCAAGCCCTCTAAAAAGTATAATTTTATTTTAGGAATACCGCGTTCACAGATCTTTTTAAGGGAAATCGTTTTTGAGGGCCTCTCTGTTGAGGAAGCAGAAAATGCAGTAAAACTTGGCATAACGCTCCACAGCCACCTTCCTCCTGATGAAATTTTCTTTGATCAGTTCGCCTTCCACCGCAAACAGAAAACGGTGGTCTTGCTGGCCTATACTGCCAGAAAAAATATTGAACATCTGCTTGATGTCTTCAGGGAAACCGGCCATTTGAAACAGCTTAGGGCAGTTATAGTTCCTGAATTGGGCCTTGATATCTTGATTAGAAAGGCCAAATTGGAGCTTCCTGCGCTGTCACTGGGTATACAGGGGGAAAAATGGATTGTCTCTATGCATGGAGCCCAAAATTGGGAAGGTTCCCATTTTCTTCCATTGGAAGAGGGACAAGACATTGAAAATGCGCTTCAGAAACTGAGCCGCACCTTACCTGAACCATTTTCCCAAATAGAACAGTTGCCAATTTATAAGGCAGGGCAGCAGCCTGATATACTCAATGCCGATCTTGCCAAATCCCCATGTGAAATCTCAGAGGAAATCAAATCACTCTGCTCAAAAGAGAAGGTGCTTAATTGGGCATTATGCACAGCTGCAGCAGGCATGAATTCTTATCTGCCTATATCTCTTTATGGCCGTATTAGAAAAAGGCCTGTAAAAGTCAATATAAAGCCCTTTCCTATAATTGCGATTTTTACTGGCTTGATCCTTGCAGCAACTACAGCTTATTATGGTTTCCAATATTCAACCCTTTCTGCAAAGGTTAAAAGTTTGAATCAACAGCTGGAAAAAGTAGAGAAACAGCTCGCTCCCTTTAAAGAAAAAGAGCAAAAATTGAAAGCTCTGCAGGAAACTTCAGCAGATTTTGATGATTTTCTGAATGAATATCCTTCTGTTTTGCAGATTCTGAAGGCCCTAGCTGAAAACACACCCTCTGACTGCTATATAAACAGCCTTAATTTGAGAAACAACAGGCTGCGAATAACAGCCAAGGGCAAGTCTGCTATAAACACCATGGCAAGTTGGAGAAAAGTACCCATTTTTTCAGATGTGAGGCTTGTTTCGCCAGTTACTAAAGACCGCGATCAGAATGAACGCTTTACTGTGGAAATCTTGATAAAAACCAGAAAGAAGGCCAAGAAATGAAAAGGTTATTTCAAGCCAACCCCCTGCTCAAATATGGCCTTTTAATACTTTTAGTGATCATGTGGTATATCTTCCTCTTCCAGCCCATGAAAAATGCTATAGAAGAGAACAGATTCAAGGCCCAGAGGCTGGAAAACAGGCTGAAACGCCTTAGGAGCACGCTCAAAAGTGTCAAAAACCTGGATAAAAGACTTGCTAATGCCCGTAAGGGCCTTGAACAACGTAAAAAGAAATTAATAAAAGGGGCAAATCATCAACTTGTTACCTCAAACCTGCAGGACATGTTGCTGAAAAAGGCCTCTGATGTAGGCCTGGAAGTTGTAACTTATAAGACAGCTTCTAAAAAAAAGTGGCGGAATTATACATTGGCAGTAGTCAATTTAACAGTAAAAGCAGATACAAATAAGCTGGTTAAATATTTGAAAAGCCTTGAAGATATGCAAAAGGCTATAAGAATAGGGTCTATAAATATAGTCACTGTAAGGGGGCGGAACCCCTATTTAAGGGTGAGAATGGATGTAGAGGCCCTGTATATGGAAGGAGTCAAGTCGTCATGAAAGATCGCCTGTTTTTAAGGCTTTCAATAGTACTATTATGTTTCACACTGGTGGCAATATTTACAGCAAATGAACAAGTGCTAGCAGGTGCCAATGGTGCTGACAGCAGCGGTGATGTTTCTCCCTACAAAGGGGTACCGCCCAACACCAGACAACAGATCAATATTACCTTGGATAATATGGATATTTATCCGGTGCTTGACTACATATTAGGTGAAATACTTCAATTGAGCTATGTTGTTGATCCTGCCATAAAGGGGACAATATCTGTCCGTATCCAAGGCAATTATACAAAGAGTGAACTTCTAAACCTCTTTAATTCCATATTGCAGATTCATGGACTTGCCATAACCTCTGGTGATAATGGCCTTTATAAAGTGGTAAGAAAGGCAAACAGCGCTAAGGCTGGGACCCAGGTAAGTAAGGCAGGAACACATGCTTTAAAGCCGGGTGATGTGATTCAGGCCTTTCAGCTCACTTATATTTCTGCCCAAACAACATCGGCGAGCATTAGAACTTTTTTGTCACCTGGCGCCTTGGTAGTTCCTGTTCCCACAACCAACTCCTTGATAATTGTGGACACCCAAGAAAATCTGCGCAAGGCAGCAAAAATACTTAAACTGATGGACGCCGACTGTTTTAAGGATGTGCAGTGGAAGCTTTTTTCCCTTGAACACATAGATGTTGCAGATCTGCATGGGGATTTG
>JAMOVF010000025.1 GCA_027061625.1 Deltaproteobacteria bacterium | reverse complement strand
GGGAGATAAGCGATGCCATCTTGGTAGGGAAAAATACTGTACTAGCAGACAATCCTTCTTTGACATGCCGCCATCCAGAAGGCCCAGGCCGGGACCCTGCCAGGATAATATTGGATTCAAATATGACAATTCCGCACGATATGAAAGTTTTTGCCCAGGAAAGCAGTGCTCCAACTATAATTGCTGCACTGGAAAGCGCGGAAACCAGGCAGAAGGCCGAACAGCTCCAAGAAACTGGTGTAGAGGTATGGCTTCTGCCGCCAGATGAATCTGGCAAGGTTGACCTCCACGCCCTATTAAAGCAGATGGGCGGTTTGGGAATGCAGTCGCTGCTGGTGGAAGGAGGCAGCATGGTTCACGGCTCCTTTTGGGACAAGGGCCTTGTGGATGAAGCCTTTTTCTTTTATGCCCCCATTGTGATTGGTGGAACAGAGTCAAAGATCTGCATAGGGGGGAAAGGTGCTCAAAAGGTGGATAAGGCACCAAGGCTGATAAATTTTGATAAAATAGAACTTGGAGATAACTTTCTGGTCCACGGAGTTGTATCAGACCTGCAGGCCCTTTGGGCTGGAGGAAACTAAAGGTGTTTACTGGAATAGTCGAAGGTTTGGGAACCATAGTTGGGGTAAAAGGCCAGGGAAAAGGGCTTAATTTTTCCATCAAACCCGATTTCCCATTGGATGATCCCCAGGTAGGAGAAAGCATAGCAGTAAATGGCGTATGCCTTACAGCTACTTCTATTTCTGAAAATCATTTCACAGCTGATGTTTCACCAGAAACTCTGTCCAGGACCACCTTGGGAGAAATGAAAACTGGCTCCAGGGTCAATTTGGAAAGGGCAGTAAGGCCTACCGACCGTTTAGGCGGCCATATTGTAAGTGGCCACATCGATACAGTGGGAAGGGTTAAGGAAGTAAAAAGGGAAGGCGATTTTAAAATATTTACTTTTTCTATTCCTGAGGCCTTAGACAGATACATTATAGAAAAAGGCTCTATTGCAATTGATGGAATCAGCCTTACTGTAAATGTTTGCTGGAAAGGCGGCTTTTCAGTGGCTATTATTCCCCACACCGCTCAACAGACCACCATGGGTTTTAGAAAGGGTGGAGACAAGGTTAACATTGAGGTCGATGTGATTGGGAAGTATATTGAAAAGTTGCTTACTGCAGGCCGCAGCGTTGAAGGACGGAATGGCCGAATAAACGCAGAATTTTTGGCAAAATATGGCTTTATGTAATAGATAGCAAGGGGTAAAAAGATGGCAACTGCAAGTATAGAATCGGCTTTGGAAGACATCAGGGCCGGCAAGATGGTAATCCTGGTTGATGATGAAGACAGGGAAAATGAAGGTGACCTCACCATGGCCGCTGAAAAGGTTACACCAGAAGCCATAAATTTCATGGCGAAATATGGCAGGGGGCTGATCTGCCTTTCCCTGGCTCCAGAGCTGGTTGACAAATTGCAGCTTCCCATGATGGCCAGCCGCAACACCTCAAGATTTGGCACGGCATTTACTGTTTCCATAGAGGCCAAAGAAGGCGTTACCACGGGGATTTCCGCTCATGACAGGGCTCACACCATATTGACGGCCATTGCAGATAACGCAGGGCCAGAAGATATAGCAACCCCAGGCCATGTATTTCCGCTTAGGGCCAAGGAGGGAGGAGTGCTGGTAAGGGCTGGCCAGACCGAAGGCTCTGTGGACTTGGCAAGGCTTGCAGGGCTTAAACCTGCTGGCGTTATATGCGAAATTATGAAAGAAGACGGCACCATGGCGAGAATGCCCGACCTTGAAGAATTCGCCAAGGAGCATGATCTGAAGATCATTACCATTGCCGATCTTATTGCATATAGGCTGAAAAATGAGAGCTTTGTAAAGAGAGAAGTGGAAACAAGGCTGCCTTCCAGATTTGGTGGCGAATGGAAACTAGTGGCATACAGCTCCATTATGGACGCCAATGAACATTTGGCATTGGTCCTTGGCGACATGCCTATAAAAGAGGACGAGGAGGTGCTGGTAAGGGTCCATTCAGAGTGCCTTACTGGCGATGCGCTGGGCTCATTGCGATGCGACTGCGGGCCTCAGCTTCACAATGCAATGTATCAAATAGCCAAGGAAGGCCGCGGTGTATTGCTTTATATGCGCCAGGAAGGCCGCGGTATAGGCCTTTTGAACAAACTCAAGGCATATTGCCTGCAAGATAAAGGCGTAGACACTGTGGAAGCCAATAAAAGGCTTGGGTTTAAGCCAGACCTGCGGGATTATGGCATAGGGGCGCAGATTTTGCGCGATCTTGGCGTGAGGAAGATGAGGCTTATGACCAATAATCCCAAGAAGATCGTGGGCCTGGAAGGTTATGGCCTCGAGGTGGTGGAAAGAGTGCCCATTGAGATCCCACCTCATCAGGAAAATTTGCGTTACCTCAAGTGCAAGCAGGAAAAAATGGGCCATTTGCTGAATATTGATGTGCAGGGAGAGGAGGCAAAACATGCCTAATATCTTAGAGGGAAAACTTGATGCCCGCGGGCTCAAAATTGGAGTTGTGGTAGGGCGGTTCAATGAATTTATTTCCAACAAGCTCCTTGGGGGGACTATGGATGCCTTGGTGCGCCACGGCATGGATGAAAACAATGTAGATGTGGCATGGGTGCCAGGGGCCTTTGAAATTCCCTTGGTAGCTAAACGCATGGCACAATCGAAAAAATATGATGCTGTTATCTGCCTGGGATGCATAATCAGAGGAGCAACGCCCCATTTTGATTATGTTGCAGCAGAGGCATCCAAAGGCATTGCCATGGTGTCCCTTGAATCAGACTGCCCTGTGGCCTTTGGCGTGTTGACTACTGAGACCATTGAGCAGGCCATTGAAAGGGCAGGGACCAAGGCTGGCAATAAGGGCTGGGATGCTGCGATGGCTGCCATTGAAATGGTCAATCTGCTAAAGGAGCTTCCTTCAGCCTAAATGCCGAATTTACGTTCAAAAGGGAGGGAGATTGCCCTCCAAATATTGTATCAATCTGAGTGGGGCACCTTTGAAGATGTGGAACAGGCCCTTGAGGAATATATAAACGGCCTTGGTCCTGGAAAGATCTCAAATGACCATCCATCAATAAAGTTTGCAAAGGAACGGCTGAGAGGGGTGCTGGAGCACAAAAAAGAGCTTGATGAGATAATCCAGAAGTTCCTAAAGGGATGGAAGCTCAATAGGCTTGCCAGTGTAGACAGGAATATACTACGCCTGAGCTTGTATGAACTCCTCAAGTGCCCTGATATCCCGGCAAAGGTGGCCATAAATGAAGCTGTGGAATTGGCCAAGAAATTTGGCAGTGATGAATCAAGCAGCTTTATAAATGGCGTATTGGACGCAGCCTATAAGGCAATGATCAAGGAAAAACAGAAGGAGGCGGAGGCGTTGTAGGCCTTCTTAAAATATAGAAATGGGTTCTTCTTACGATTTCAAAAAGATTGAAGAGAAGTGGCAGAATATATGGGAGTCTGAGTCGGCCTTTCAAGTGGAGGATTTGCCAGACGGCCCTGAATACTATGTACTGGAAATGTTCCCCTATCCTTCTGGACGCATACACATGGGGCATGTGCGCAATTATTCCATAGGGGATGTGGTGGCGCGTTACAAGAGGATGCAGGGGTATAAGGTGCTTCATCCCATGGGCTGGGATGCCTTTGGTCTGCCTGCTGAGAATGCGGCCATAAAACATGGCATACACCCTGCTAAATGGACCCATGAAAATATAGATTATATGCGCAGCCAGCTGAAACAGCTCGGCTTTTCT
>JAMOVF010000024.1 GCA_027061625.1 Deltaproteobacteria bacterium | reverse complement strand
AATCCAAAACAAGCCAAGGCCCTTTTAGCCGAAGCGGGATGGACTGACCGGGATGGAGACGGCTGGCTTGAAAATAATCAAGGCAAAAGATTCTCTTTCACTGTTATTACTAATCAGGGCAACGGGCTCCGCGACAGAACAGCCCAGATCATTCAATACAGGCTGAAACAGATCGGCATTGAAATGAAGATAAGGACCCTGGAATGGACTGCCTTTATCAATGATTTTATAGACAAAAGGCGTTTTGAAGCAGTAATCTTGGGATGGACCCTTGGCCAAGACCCAGATATTTTTGATATCTGGCACTCTTCCAAGACTGGAGAAAAAGAGCTCAATTTCATAGGCTACAAAAATGAAAAGCTTGATGCCCTGCTTGTACAGGGAAGGCGCACCTTCAATAGAGAGGAGCGCAAACGCATTTACTGGAAGGTGCAGGAAATTCTTGCAGAAGATCAGCCATATACTTTTTTATATGTGCCCATGGCTCTGCCTGTAATCCACAAGAGATTCAGAGGAATAAAACCTGCACCAGCAGGCATTAGCTACAATTTCATCCGCTGGTGGGTTCCTAAAAATGAACAAAAATATATTATGCCTTAAGATATGCTGAGATTCCTGCTTCACAGATTTCTGGTTTTAATTCCCACTTTTATTGGGATAACATTAATTTCTTTTTTTGTTATGCACCTAGCCCCTGGGGAACCCATGGGTGTGTCTGCTGACTTTAACCCCAAGATGACCCCTGAGATGAGGGAAAGGCTAAAGGCGCAGTACGGCCTGGACAAACCCTTACATATCCAATACCTGCGATGGTTCAAAGGGCTTTTAAAGCTGGATCTAGGGCGCTCTTTTTCACCAGACCGGCGCCCGGTGTGGGATAAAATCAAAGAAAGGCTGCCTGTAACCCTCCTCATCAATGTGTTGTCCTTGCTTCTTATTATAGTTGTAGCAGTGCCCATAGGCGTTACTTCAGCAGTGCGCCACGGCGGGCTTTTCGACCAGGTCTCCACGGTAATTGTGTTCCTATTTTATGCTGCCCCGGCATTTTGGGTGGCCCTGCTTCTTATGCTGCTTTTTGGCGTGCATTTAGGCTGGCTGCCTATTTCAGGCCTGCATACTTTAATGGGTTACGACCAGATGAGTACCTTAGAAAAGGTATTGGATTGGGCAAAACACCTTCTGCTTCCAGTAACTGTTTCTGCACTGGGCGGGCTTGCTGGCCTGTCCAGGTACACTCGAAGCTCCATGCTTGAAGTCCTACGCCAAGACTATATCACAACTGCAAGGGCCAAAGGCCTTCCTGAACGGACCGTCATCTACCGCCATGCATTGAGAAACGCCCTGCTGCCCCTCATCACAATATTAGGTCTTTCCATACCAGGCCTGATCGGCGGCAGTGTAATTTTTGAATCCCTGTTTGCTATACCTGGTGTAGGCCAGCTCATGTGGGCGAGCGTAATGGCAAGAGATTACCCGGTACTCATGGGAAACCTGGTCATTGTTTCTATTCTCACTCTTTTGGGCAATCTGCTGGCAGACATTGGCTATGCCCTGGCAGATCCTAGGATAAGAACAGGAGGCAGTGGAGAATAGATGGAAGGCAGGAGCTGGCTTAAAAGGCTGTTAAGCAAACCGCTTGCCGTTGCAGGGCTTATAATTGTTACTGCCCTTGCCCTTATAGCCATATTCTCTCCTTATATAGTGCCCTATGATCCCCAGGCCATAGACACCTATCATATACTTGAGCCTCCATCCCGAGCCCACCTCCTTGGAACAGATATATTGGGCAGGGACTGCCTTTCCAGACTCATATATGGAGCCAGGATCTCCCTCTTAGTAGGTTTTGTTGCAGTAGGCCTGGCCACCCTCATTGGGACTGTGCTGGGAGCCTTAGCCGGGTATTATGGCCGCTGGATAGATGGCCTGGTTATGCGCTTGGTTGATATAATGCTATGCTTCCCCTCCATCTTTTTGATAATGGCGGTTATTGCCTTTCTTGAACCCTCTATATGGAACATTATGATCGTCATAGGCCTCACAAGCTGGATGGGCGTGGCCCGCTTGGTCCGGGCAGAATTTCTGAGTCTAAAGACAAGGGATTTTGTGCTGGCAGCCCGTGTTTCTGGCGCCTCTGACGCAAGGATCATCTTTTACCACATATTGCCCAATGCCATGGCCCCGGTGCTGGTTTCTGCCACCCTTGGCGTAGGGGCTGCCATATTGATTGAAAGCTCCTTGAGTTTTCTAGGAATAGGCGTACAGCCTCCTACTCCAAGCTGGGGCAACATGCTGACCGAAGGTAAAGACAACCTTGAAATAGCCTGGTGGCTGTCTGTCTTTCCTGGATTGGCAATATTGATTACAGTCCTTGGATACAATCTCCTTGGGGAAGGGCTACGGGATGCCCTTGACCCAAGAAGCAGGGATTAAGTAATGGACCAGCCACACACTAAAACCGGAAATAATCGCCCATCTCTCCTGCGCCACATGGGCTTCTGGGCCATTGTGGCCTATGGGGTAGGGGATATTCTAGGAGCAGGCATCTATGCCTTAATAGGCAAGATTGCCGGCATTGCAGGCCACTATTGCTGGATAGCCTTTGGCATTGCCTTTATTACCGCATCCTTTACAGCCCTATCCTATGCAGAACTTGGAAGCCGCTTTCCCAGAAGCGGCGGAGAGGCCACCTTCTGCCTGGAAGGCTTTAAAAGGCCTTGGATATCTTTCCTCGTCGGCTGGCTGGTGCTATTTTCAGGCATCGTTTCCATGGCCACCATATCAAGGGCCTTTGCCGGATACCTCTCCCCGATGATTCCAGGCGTGCCAATTCCAGTCATCATCATTGCCTTTCTGCTCCTGCTTACCGTCATCAACTTTGCAGGAATACGCCATTCATCATCTGCAAATATATTGTGCACACTCATTGAAGTAAGTGGCCTTCTGATAATAGTTGCCATTGGAATTAATACGCTTATGCATCATGGTGGACTTGCCCTGGCGCCTTCAACTGGCGAAAAGATTTCTCCAATACTCATGTTACAGGCAGGCGCCTTGGCCTTTTTTGCCTTTATAGGCTTTGAAGACATGGTCAATGTGTCTGAAGAGGTTAAAAACCCCGAAACATCTATTCCCGCTGCAATAATAACTTCCCTTGGCCTGGCGTCTTTGCTTTATATTGCAGTGGCTATAATATCGGTAAATGTGGTGGATCCCAAACATCTTGCCGCATCCAAGGCCCCGCTGCTTGAAGTGGTCAGGGTGGGCGCACCTTCCTTTCCTCTATCGCTCTTTACCATCATTGCCCTATTTGCAGTCTCCAACACCTCTCTGCTCAACTTTATAACTGGCTCGCGCCTCATATATGGCATGGCAGACCAGGGGCTCCTGCCAAGGCAGCTTGCCAAAATTCATCCGAGCACCCGCACTCCTTATGTAGCCATCCTGCTGGTGCTGGCCGTAACCCTCGGCCTGGCCCTGTCAGGCACCTTGACCTTCCTGGCAGGAACCACCAGCACTTTATTGCTGCTGGTCTTTATTGCTGTAAACGCCTCCCTGCTCTTAATAAAAAAGCAGGGGCGCAAAGGCGGCAAATTCCATGTGCCAGCTCTAGTGCCCATCCTTGGAATCCTTTCATGTGCAGGGCTCATTGCCTTTGTGCCTCCTCATTCCCTTATCACCGCATCAGTGGTAGCAGGAGTTGGAATTGTGCTCTGGCTGATCAACAAAGGTAGGGCTGATTATTCATGAAATCGCCTATGAATGGCGTATGGTTCGGCCTCCTGCTTATAGCCGT
>JAMOVF010000023.1 GCA_027061625.1 Deltaproteobacteria bacterium | reverse complement strand
AATTTATAAAATATGACAAAAACATCCTACCCTAAAATGAATACAAGAAAAAATTGAATGCTACAGAACAGTGAATCTATTGTATTTACTGGGAATAAGCCAATATCTTTAATACTACATCTTTAGCATATGGCGGGTCCATGCCTCCAAGGTCTATCTGCAACCTGGCATTGTCTGCAATCTGTTCATGATCATCTTCTCCAATGCCCAATTCAGACAGCCTGACTGGGCAGCCGACCTCTTTTAACCACACTTTAAAGGCATCAATGGAGTTCTCAGCATTTGCAGGTGGAGCTATATCCAACACCCGTACTCCCAGTTGAACTATCTTTTCCGGCTGAACTTCTGCCCGCCACTTCATCCATCCAGGTAAAAGTGCTGCAAGGCCTGCACCATGTGGAACATTAAAAATGGCGCTTACTGCATGTTCAATCACATGTACCGGGAAAAAATGCTCTCCAATCCCAGCCTTGGTAAGGCCGCACAGGGCCAGCGTTGCTGCCCACATCAAAGAAGCCCTGCTGTCATAATTATGAGGTGATTTAATAGCGTCCTTTGTGGTTTCCATTATTGTCTTTATAAGCCCTTCAGCAAGCCTGTCTTGGACTGGAGTATAGGGATAGGGCCCATTGAAATATGGCTCCAGCAGATGGCATACAGCATCCACGCCCCCATAAGCAGTATAATCCTTTGATACTGTATAGGTGGTTTCAGGATCTAAAATAGATATTCTAGGGTATATATGAGGAGAACGGGTTGCGAGCTTGTGGCCTGTTTGTTCATTAGTAATAACCATATAGCCATTCATCTCTGAACCCGATGCCGCCAGAGTTGGGATAGTTACTATTGGCAAGGCCCTTGCAATCTCCTGTTTGCCTATAAAAAAATCCCAAACATGACCCTTTTCCAAAGGGGTTCCTGCAGCAATGGCCTTAGCACTGTCCATGACACTTCCACCCCCCAATGCTATCACCAAATTCAATCCCTTATCGCGCATAATCTCTATCCCTTCTTCCACCTTGGACAAAACGGGATTGGACTGTATGCCCTCCAGCACCTCTACATTTACTCCATGCTCTTTAAGGGAATCTGACACCACATCAAAGATACCGCTCTTTCGTACACTTCCACAGCCCATCACCAAAAGAGCTTTTTCAGAAAACTCTTTAACGTGACGCCCGGCTTCCCTGATTCTGCCTTTTCCAAATATGATTTTTGTTGGATTATGAAATTCAAATTCCAACATTGCATTCCTCCTCAGCCATAACCTCCATAATTTCACCCAGTGTTGTTTTTAGACGACATATTACATCATGGATGTGTATAGACTCATAGCTCAATGACTCTATTTCAATTTCAGTATCGGCAGGAATTTTACTGCCAAACTGAACCCCTACTTCCCTTGCTACGGCCCTTACTGCATCTTCTGCAAATTGCGGAGTGGAATGGGCCTGTAATACTATTTCAGCTTCATCAGGCCGTTTCAACAGATCCTGAGTTACATGCAACCCCCTTTGAAGACATGAAATAATCTGATCATATTCAATATCTGCACTTCCATTTATGCCCAAGCCAGTCCTCGATCTCTGTGAATGGGTGATGGTAGGCAGAGGCTGGTTGAGATTGGTAAATAGATTTTCTGCATAAACTTGAGTGCATGGACAGGCTGTGATGTGATAAACAGCTGCATAACGTTTAGTATTAATTGCATATTCCTTTCCACTTATTTGCACATCTGCACCAATCTCGATACGGTCAATGGACCTCCGACCGCTTACCTTGGTAAGTGTTGCAGCAGGCACTGAGCCTGAAAGCTGTATTAATACAGTGCTGCCTTCTTGTTCATCTACAACTATCCTTGCCAGTGCAATTCCATAACAGGCAATATCTTCAAACTCTTTTTCATATAGGGAACTAATGGCCTCTTCCATGCGTGACATATGTATGCCCCTTCGTTCCGAAGGCAAATCTACTGTAATCGTACAATTGAACTCCAACATACCGTAAGGAAGGCGGACCCAGACCTTTTTATTTGTGATACCAACTTGAGTAAGTTTTATAGGGAAAAAGGGCCGCTGATTTGGGACATCCTGCCCCTTTTCTAAAGCCATTTTATGCTGTTCTGGTGCGATTAGATATTTTTTCAAAATACCCCCCTCTGCTTTGCCGCCATATACCAATCTTGAATAGAACTCCAATTAGCACCCCTTTCCCGCACCAATTGCTTCATTTTTGATACGGCTTGAAGTGATTCTTGGCTAACACCCTTACAAGATGTGACAAACGCCTCTATGCGGCCGACCAAATCAAACAGATCACTATCCTGCCAAGCCTTATTAAAACTCAGGCTTCCTTCATGCAGATATCTGGTGGTGATTACCTTGTTTGAAAAATAAAATCTGTAGCATGATGCAAGTTCAAGCAAAAAAAGCCAATCCTCTCCAATAGCATGTTCAGGAAAACCGCCTGCTCGCTCAAATGCATGTCTGCTGACAGCCAGAGAAGAAGGGACTAAATGGCACCATTTAACAAGATCATCCAAGCAGTTTCCTTCCACCGTGCATTCTGGTTCTGGTATATGAAAAACAGCTCCTGTAATAAGATCAATAGTTTTGGTTATTCCATAAGCTACATGAAAGCCTTTTGAAAAGGCCGTTAACAGTTGAGCAGTGTGGTCCTTGTGCCACTGGTCATCTGAATCTAGAAAAAAAAGGATATCTGCCGAAGCAGCTTTCACTCCTAGATTCCTTGCCCTGCCAGGCCCAGCTTCCTTTGTAATCACAAGTTTGATAAAGGGATATTTCCTGCGTATGAGGTTGGCAGTGTCATCGGTTGAGCCATCATCTACTACTATAATTTCGTCCACCACCACTTCTTGTGCCAAAACGCTTTCAACGGCCTTCTCTACAAAGGAGATGCGATCTTTGGTTGGAATTATACATGCGCTCCTCATTTGAGAGGCACCCCAGGCGGAAAGCATTCAGCAGCACCTTTTATATTCCTGCCAATTTTCATTGCCATGTAACGTTTTACCAGTGGAACCATATCCTCCATGTATGCGCTTATTTCATTTTCAGTGGCACTGGTCTTGGTTTGGCAAAAAAGGCACTTCCTTTCGCCTCCTCCTGTGGAAGGCAGCCCTAATTCCTCTAAAAAATGGCGGGCACTATCTTCATCTCCAAATTCTTCATATAAAGGAAACATGGTCTTTATGCCAAAATGTTCTGAAAGTTCTGTCACTTTTTCCATAAAGGCCGGCGTTTGTTCGGGATAACATTCCTGTTTTCGTGTATATCCTACCAACAAGAGAGGAACAAAATGTTCAACACAATAAATAATAGCCTTGGCGTGCATAGCAAGTTTGCATGCCACACATACGAGGTTCTTACCACCATATTTTGGCATCAAATCTTCATACCAATCAAGCCATAGACCTTGAAAAAGGCGGCCTGTATCCAATTCAATATATGCACTCTCTAACTGATCATCTGCCAACGGAACCTGTTTTTGCAATATCTCAGCTGCTATTTCATAACGCTGCCTAGGCCAATTTGGAAAGCGCCCCATTCCATTCAACATATGCAGCAGGTGCACCTTTCGTGCTTTAGGAACCTCTGGATGCCCCCCCAAGGAAGCCAAGGCATAAAGGGCTAGGGAATCTTTTCCACCTGAATAAAGAATTGCAATATCTTGTCTTTCCATATGAATTTCTCCAAAAGGCTGAGTCTAACGTTATTTTTGGACAAAAATTTTAGTTTTAAAAGCGGTTCATTTTTTCTCCACCAGGTATCGTAGAAACAACTCGCCGCTTTCCTCTC
>JAMOVF010000022.1 GCA_027061625.1 Deltaproteobacteria bacterium | reverse complement strand
TTGAGGCAGGGCTTGATTTGAATAAAGTTTGAACAAGGCTGGCATAAGCTTTCTGGTGGTTAAATCTCCTGTAGCCCCAAAAATCACTATGGTGCATGGGTCAAGGGGGCCTTCTAGCACACATGATGCTCCTTGTGTCAGGTCATGTTTGGCGTTCATTTCGTTTTACCTGCGATTTCACGCCGTTTTACTGCATGGCCCCCAAATTCCTGCCGTAAGGCAGCCAAAATTCTATCTCTGAAAGAATTTTCCTCTCTAGATTGAAAACGGTTAAATAGAGATAGGGTGATTACAGGGGCTGCAACACCGCTTTCCACTGCCTGCTGAACAGTCCAGCGGCCTTCACCTGAGTCTTCTACATAGGGGGCAATGGATAAAAGGCGGGGTTCTTTTTGAAAGGCAAGCTCAAGCAGTTCCAGCAGCCAGGAACGTATTACGCTGCCTCTGTTCCAGAGTTTTGCAATCTTTTCAAAGTCAAATGTCTGCTCAAAGGGTGAGGCATGTAATATGTCAAAACCCTCAGCATATGCCTGCATCATTCCATATTCAATGCCGTTGTGAACCATCTTTACAAAGTGACCAGCACCAGGAGGGCCACAAAGCAGATATCCATCTTCAGGTGCCAAATCCTTTATTATTGGCTCAACGTCCTCAAAAACCTCTGGCTCACCCCCTGCCATGATGCAGTAGCCCTCTTTAAGGCCCCAAATACCACCGCTTACACCTGCATCTATGAAATTAATCCCGTGATCTTTTAAATAAGATGCTCGTTTCATACTGTCTTTATAGTAGGAGTTTCCACCTTCTATGATTGTATCACCAGGTGAAAGGATTTTTATCAGCATTTCTATATGGGCATCAACTATTTTCCCAGCGGGCAGCATTATCCATATATGTCTTGGCGCAGACATTTTTTGTGGAATATCTTCTATATTATAAAGAGGAATTGCCCCTTCTTGTGCTATTTTATCTATTTTGTCTTTGGTGCGGTTATAGGCATAAACCTTGTGGCCTTTTTTTAGCAATCTTCTGGCCATATTCATGCCCATACGTCCAAGGCCAATCATTGCAAGTTCCATAAATTTTTCTCCTTGTAATATAAAATCTGCTTACTCAGGTTAAAATACAGCCAAAATAACAAATTGCATGGGAGAGATTAAAAGGTTATAGAGTGGATCGCTAAAAAAACATATTGCCTAAATTAAATATTTCGGTCCTGCTCCATAAGGAGGGAAAATGTTTAAGGTTACTTTTATACCTTCTAATGCACAAATAGAAGTGTCTCCAGATGAAAATCTACTGCGGGCTGCCATGCGTGCAGGAGTCCATATAAATGCCTCATGCGGTGGGGCAGGGGTTTGCAACAAGTGCAAAGTCTTTGTGGAAGAGGGGCAGGTTGAAGGAGAAAAGCTGCCTGATGGCGGATATAAGGCGTGTAATACTGTGGCCTTGTCTGATCTTGTGGTCAGGGTGCCTGTTGAATCTGAAATGGACAGAAAGGCCTTGGTCCGTTCTGGAGGGGCAAAGGCAGCTTCATGGATACAGGTCCAGGCAAAGGTCTTGGAACGGCCCCTTGATCCTGTGGTCAAAAAGACCACAGTAACTCTTCCTGAACCTACTCTTGAAGACAGTGTAAGCGATTTAGAAAGGCTGCAAAGGGAATTAAGCCAAGGAGAACTTCAGGGTGTTACTTTGGAGGTGGATAATCAAATATTGCGCACATTGCCAGAGGCACTGAGGGCCGAAAAGTGGCTTGCCACAATTAGCATAATGGAGGGGAAGCATCCCGATATCAAGAGGCTCATCCAGGTTCAGCCTGGCAATACCGCTAATTCTCATCTTGGTGTTGCCATTGATATTGGAACGACCACTGTTTCTGCCCAGCTTTTGGACTTGGCATCTGGCAAAATATTGGCTGAATCCTCAGACTACAACCCACAGGTCAGCTATGGGGAAGATGTTATTTCACGGATGGAATTTGCCAGAAAGGGCGAAGGGCTCAAGATCTTGCAGGAAAAGATAGTTGAATGCCTTGACAGGCTTATAGATGAGGTGTGCAGGGATAGTAATAGTGAAAAAGGGGAGTTGAGCCTTATTTCTGTGGCAGGCAATACTGTTATGACACATTTCCTGTTAGGTCTTGACCCCAGATATTTAAGGGCAGCGCCTTATGTGCCAGTGGCTGCTCAGTTTCCGCCAGTGAGGGCATGTGAAATAGGCTTCAATGTGCCTGAGCATGTACGGATATTCATTGCGCCATGTGTAGCCAGCTATGTTGGAGGCGATATTGTGGCAGGCGTGGTTGGTTCCGGGCTCAACCGCCAGCCCGAGTTGACGTTATTTATAGATATCGGCACCAATGGAGAGATAGTCCTTGGCAATCAGGACTGGATGGCATGCGCAGCATGTTCTGCAGGCCCTGCCTTTGAGGGAGGTGGTATAGAACATGGCATGCGGGCCACCACTGGAGCAGTGGAGGTGGTTCATATACATCCTGAGACCTTTGAGCCTATGGTGCTCACCATTGGAGGCAAAAAGGCCAAGGGAATATGTGGTTCTGGCATTATAAGCCTGCTTGCTGGTCTCTTCACCACAGGTGTCATTGACCAGCAGGGAAAATTCAGGCGTGATCTCGATACACCCAGGGTGAGAGAGGGGAGAAACGGATGGGAATATGTGGTGGTTGAGGCAGAAGCCACCCAAACTGGCAAAGATATCGTTTTTACAGAGGCTGACATTGAAAACCTGATCCGGGCCAAAGGCGCCATGTTTGCTGGATATCTCACCCTGTTAGAATCTGTTGGAATGGGCATTGAAGATCTGGAACGGGTGGTGCTGGCAGGGAATTTTGGAAGCTATCTCGATCTTGAACAGGCAATTACTATTGGACTTTTGCCAGACATACCCAGAGACAGATTCTTCTTTGCAGGCAACACATCCCTTATGGGAGCAAGAGCTGCAGCCCTTTCATGGCCTGTGATAGCTGAAGAAGGCGAAGTTGCCAAGATGATGACCCATTTTGATCTCAGCAACAATCCGAGCTTTATGGATCACTATGTTTCCTGCCTCTTTTTACCGCACACCGATCTAAGCCTGTTTCCAAGCGTAAAGCTCAAATAGATGGCATAGACCTTCTGGCTGCCTCTGCAAAGTCTTCAGGATAGTGTCCGGTGATCCAGCGCTCCTGCCTTTCACTAAAAGCGCCTGGGGAGTCACAATGCCTCGGTAGGAAAAAATAGAGCAGTCTTTGGTCATCGTCTGGGTTGTCAAACCGTTTTGATATTTCACCGCAAGTCACCATCTCTGCTCCCATGTTATCAAGGGTCCTTATGGCCAGCAGAATAGCCTTGTCCAGAGAACGCCGGATTTCGCTATTTGTCTCAAGGATGTTTCCTGCCCTTTGCTTTGTGATTATCTGAATTTCCCCCTGGGAGCGTTGCGCCTTTGGAACAAAGAGCATCACATTTTCATCTTCCCAGATTATCAATGAGGATGGGAGCCCAGATTTACCATCTGTCCGCTCATTGTTTTTAATGGCCTTTAAATAGGCATCAAAGAAAGGAGTGTTGCAGGCATTGGCAAAATTAAAACAGAAATCAGCTACCATGTCTCCTATGGCATAGCTTGGAATAGCTTCCCCTCCATTTGTATTTACAAAGGGCCTTATCAAAGCAAATTGGTTGTGAACCTGTTGATGTGAGGCATGCAGTCTGTAGCCAGATGGAGCAAAGTCAAAGCCATAGTTCCATCCCCACAGGGTGGATGTATATGGCAGCTCAATATCCTTTTCCACCAGTTCCAGCATCTTTTCTGTGATTTTTCTTCGTATAT
>JAMOVF010000021.1 GCA_027061625.1 Deltaproteobacteria bacterium | reverse complement strand
AGTCATAAAGATCGTGCATGAAGAGCTGGTGAGACTGCTAGGTGGGGAAGCCCAAGGGCTCAATCTGGCTGGACAAACTCCTGCTGTCATCCTGCTGGTAGGCCTTCAGGGATCAGGCAAAACCACCACTGCTGCCAAACTTGCCCGGTGGCTTAGGCAAAAAAAACGCAAACCTTACCTGGTCCCAGCAGATGTTTATAGGCCTGCTGCAATTGAGCAGCTCAAGACCCTGGGCAAACAGCTCAATATAGAAACCCATCCCTCTGAACCAGGGGCACGGCCAGTGGATATTGCAAAACAGGCAGTTGGGAAGGCGTCCCTTGCTGGACTTGATACTGTAATAATAGATACTGCTGGGCGCCTCCACATTGACGAGACCTTGATGCAGGAGCTCAAGGAAATAAAAGAGGCGGTTAAACCGCAGGAAATACTCCTTGTAGCTGACTCAATGACAGGCCAGGATGCAGTAAATATAGCCAAAAGTTTTGATGATGAGCTTGGAATCACCGGTGTCGTGCTTACAAAAGTTGAAGGTGATGCCAGGGGCGGCGCAGCCTTGTCCATCAGATCTGTTACAGGTAAACCTATTAAATTTATTGGTACCGGTGAAAAGCTGGATGCCTTGGAGCTTTACCATCCAGACCGGGTTGCAAACCGCATCCTGGGCATGGGTGATATGTTGAGCCTTATTGAAAAGGCTCAAGACACCATAGATAAGAAAAAGGCCCTGGAGCTTCAAAAAAAGATAAAAAAAGATGGCTTCACCCTGGAAGATTTCAGAGATCAACTACGGCAGCTCAGGAAAATGGGCAGTCTTGAACAGATCATATCAATGATTCCTGGGCTTGCTAACAAGATGAAACAGTTCAAGCACATGATGCCCGATGAGAAAGAACTTAAAAGGACTGAGGCCATTATCGACTCGATGACTTTGGAAGAAAGGCGCAATTACACAATCATAAACGCAAGCCGCAGAAAACGCATTGCTAAAGGAAGCGGCACAACAATACAGGATGTGAATCAACTTTTAAAAAATTATGCGCAAATGCAAAAAATGTTGAAAAAAATGCGTAAATCAAAGTTTAAATTACCAAAAGGCCTTATGCCTTTTTAAAAAATTTGATTATTTGAATTAGGAGGATATCTAATATGGCAATCAAGATCAGACTGACCCGGGGTGGACGCAAGAAGAAACCATTCTACCGGGTAGTTGCATCAGATGTTCAATCCCCTAGAGACGGGCGTTTCCTGGAGATTCTCGGAACCTATGACCCTCTACAAGAACCAGCTGACTTCAAGATCGACAGGGAAAAACTCAACAAGTGGCTGAACCGCGGGGCAGAACCCACCGATACAGTACGGAGCCTTCTCAAAAAATCTGGACTGCTGGCTGGTTGAGGTAGCCTCTAACCCTAAAAGGTATTATTATTTGTGAAGAGATTAATTTGGTAAGCGGAGGTGGCCAGTTATGAAGGAGCTAGTTGAATACATTGCTAAGGCATTGGTCGATCATCCAGAAGAGGTGAAGGTAAACGAAATAGCCGGTGAGCAGACAAGCGTTATCGAGCTCAAAGTTGCCAAAGATGATCTTGGCAAGATTATCGGCAAACAAGGGCGTACTGCCCGAGCAATACGAACGATTTTGAGTGCTGCATCCACAAAGTTGAAAAAGAAATCGGTGCTGGAGATACTGGAATAGCCTTTCTGAATGCAAGAAAAGCTGCTTGTAGTTGCTGATGTTGTCAAAGCGCACGGCATAAAAGGAGAAATACAAGTCTATCCTTACACTGAAGGGCCGGAATCCTTTGTACTCTTCAAGAAGGTCTTCACCGGCCCAAAACATCAACCCAAATCTTATGAAATATTGTCTGTCAAGGTAAAAGGCCCAAAAAAAGTGGTACTTGCATTAAAGGGCCTTAAAGCCCGTGAAGATGCTGAGGGCCTAGTTGGGAAAAAGCTGTGGATAACCACCAAACAGCTTCCCCCATTAGAAGAAGGGGAATATTACCACTACCAAATTATAGGCATGTCTGTAGAAGATGAAAATGGCAACGAGTTGGGCAGAGTAAAAGATGTGATGGACACGGGAGCCCATTCCATTTATGTAGTTTCTGGGCCAAAAGGTGAAATCCTAATTCCTGCAGTTAATCATATTATAAAAGCTATTGACCCTGAAAAAGGTATCATCAAGGTTGATATGCCCCCTGGCCTCATACCTGAAAAATGATTTTTGACATACTTACCATCTTTCCCTCCTTTTTTGACTCTCCATTGAAAGAAGGTGTAATACATAAGGCGATTGAGGCCGACCTGCTGAAAATACGCACTCTAAATCTGCGCGACTATACCCATGACCGACACAGGACCACAGATGACCGGCCATATGGAGGTGGAGAGGGCATGGTGATGAAGATAGAACCCCTTTTCAAGGCCCTGGAAGACTTAAAAAAGGCCTTGCCGGCTCCAAAAGTTATCTTGATGAGTCCAAGGGGCCAAGTATTGAAACAAAATTTGGTTGAAGACTTGGCCAAAGAGGAGCGCCTGATCATAATATGCGGCCGCTATGAGGGTGTAGACGAACGCTTTATAGAACACTGCGTGGATCTCGAGCTTTCCATAGGAGATTATATTCTTTCAGGTGGTGAAACAGCGGCATTAGTGGTTATAGAAGCGGTTTCGCGCCTTATTCCCGGCGTGCTCGGATGCCCCGCCTCTCCCCATAAAGATTCATTCAGCAACGGTCTTTTGGAATATCCCCATTATACCAGGCCTGCTGACTTCAAGGGCTGGAGAGTACCTGATGTTCTGCTGTCTGGAGATCATAAAAAAATAGAAAAATGGCGCAGGCAGCAATCGCTTAAAGTCACTTATGAACGCCGGCCAGACCTTCTCAAAAAGGCCCCGCTTTCGATAGAAGACATTAAATACCTAAAAGGCCTTGGCTGGAAGGCAGAATGAAGGTCAATATCGCCTTGATCCACTATCCTGTGTTGAACCGCAAGGGTGAAATAATAACCTCTGCTGTCACTAATCTTGATATACATGACATTGCAAGGGCATGCCGGACTTATGGTGTGGGCAGCTATTTCATTGTTACTCCTAATAAGGAACAGCAAGACTTGGTCAAGGAACTCATAGGCCACTGGATTTCAGGTCCTGGAAGCAGGACCAATCCTGATAGAAAAGAGGCCCTTCAATTAGTCACGTTGGCTGACTCTTTGGAAGATGTAAAATTGAAACTGGACAACCCAGTTGTCTATGCAACCACTGCTACATTTACAGAAAATTGCCTGGATTGGATGAAATTACGGAAAAAGATTGAAATAGGCGAAGAAGATAATATATTACTTGCCTTTGGAACTGCATCAGGACTTGCCAAAAGTGTTCTGATGGAGTCAAATAGGACGTTGTGCCCTATCAGCGGCCCAACTTCTTACAACCATTTATCAGTAAGGAGTGCTGTAGCCATAGGGCTTGATAGGCTTTTAGGCAAATGGAGGATTTAAGACCATGGATATTTTGAGAAAACTTGAATTTGAAGAAATGCGCCTGGACATCCCTGCCTTTCGCCCAGGAGACAGGGTAAAAGTGCATGTACGCATCCGTGAATCTGAAGAAAAAGAGCGCATTCAGGTCTTTGAAGGGGTTGTTATAGCCCGTAAAGGAAGCGGTTTGAACGAGACTTTCACAGTACGCAAGGAGTCGTATGGGGTTGGTGTTGAAAGAATTTTTCCTGTCCACTCTCCAAGGATCGATAAAATTGAACTGGTGGAAGAGGGCCGCCACAACAGGGCAAAACTCTACTACCTGCGAGGCCTGCGCGGAAAGGCTGCACGTCACAAAGTCCGCAAACGCACATAGCAAAAATGGTTAGGCCTGTAGGCCTATTTCAGGCTG
>JAMOVF010000020.1 GCA_027061625.1 Deltaproteobacteria bacterium | reverse complement strand
CAGGCAAGAAGAATGTTCCCGGACGTCCATTATTATATGCTACAACAAGGCATTTTCTTGAATTTTTTCAGCTGAAAGATCTCTCATCACTTCCTGTTCCCAAAGATCTGCCCGAAGAGCCTCAACAGCAACCCTTGTTTAATGCCAGGGGATAAAATGATTCTTATAAGTTAGAACATTATATAAATAAAAAAGGAGCTGAAAACTCAGCTCCTTTTCTAGCTATATTGGTTGTAACTTTTTATCTTAATGTTTTTTGAATTTTCTTGTAGAAATTAAACCAGCCATTCCTGCGACAAGAAGATAGCCAGCTGCTGGGATTGGAACAGGATTGCATTCTTTTGCATCAATTACAAAAAATTGATCTGAATTGCCAAACCACTCTAATTTTTTCATATCAGAACCCAATGATGTTATATTGTAATTATTATCCCAATCCTGTGTGTTTGGGTTGAACCATGCAAAATCAAAACAATCAGAGTTTAAATCACTTGCACTAATTTGATTGCCCCCTGCATGCAAAGTATATATTTGAGTTGCGCTTGCAAGATCGTTACTGTCAAAAATGGCATACTGATCATCTGGACTAATATCCGTTATAATAATATTCATATCCGTGCCATCAATAGACCATAATGCAGCCATGGCATTAGCAGCCATTGTCACAACAAATAAAATACTTATCAACGTCACCAAAACTTTTTTAAACCTCATAAAATTTACCTCCTCTTTTTTACGGTTAGATTTCTTCTAGTTAAAATTCAATCCTTTGTCAAGGAATTTTTTGAAAAAATTAAAATGAACTTCTTGTTTTTACTTTTTTCAATAAAAGAGTGAAACAGACCAAACCATTTGTTATTTTCCGAGTATGAAACCGCGATATGTTGTGGGAATAGATTTGGGTACTACTAATTGTGCTGTAGCTTTTGCAGATCTGCATGGGGTGGAGCCCAATGCCGTTCGAATTGAATCATTTAATATAAAACAGCTTGTAAATGCAGGGCGGTTGGGCGATCGGCCTACTCTTCCCTCTTTTCTTTATATTCCAGGCCCTTTTGACCTTAAGAAAGGTGACATTTCCCTGCCCTGGGATGAGGAGCGTGATTATGCTGTAGGGCTTTTTGCCAGAGAACAGGGGGTGTTAGTGCCAGGCAGGCTGGTAAGCTCGGCAAAGAGCTGGCTGTGTCATGGAGGCGTTGACAGGGATGCTCCAATCCTTCCTTGGGGTGCTGATGCAGATGTCAAAAAGGTTTCACCTGTTGAGGCTTCAAAGGCTTATCTCCAGCATATTCGCGAGTCATGGGACTATGTCATGCCAGAGCCGCTGTCAGAACAGCTGGTTGTATTGACGGTTCCAGCATCATTTGATGCAGCAGCCAGGGAATTAACAATTAAGGCAGCCAAAGGGGCAGGCCTTGACGTGGTGCTGCTTGAGGAGCCTTTGGCAGCCTTTTATGCCTTTTTGTCAGAACATGAACAAGACTGGAAGGATTACATAAAGGCTGATGACAAAATTCTCATTTGTGATGTAGGGGGCGGCACTACGGACTTTACTTTGGTGGCGTGTGAAGAAGCAGGTGAGGTTCCCAGGCTGGAGCGGCTTGCCGTTGGTGACCACCTGCTGCTGGGTGGAGACAATATGGATCTGGTTTTGGCTGCCCAGGCGGAAAAAGAATTGAACCAAGAGTTGGATGCCAGGCGTTGGCAGGCCCTGCTTCATCAATGCCGGAGGGCAAAAGAGGAATTACTTGGCAACGCCTCGGTGGAAAAGGCTGCGCTCAGGCTCACTGGTGCAGGGAAAAAGTTAATTGGGGGTACCATCCGCATTGATCTGGAAAAAGAAAGGGTGCTTCATGCTATTTTGGAAGGTTTCTTTCCATCAGTGTCATTGGAAGATGTTGAAAATGTGCAGGCCCAAGGAGCTGGTTTGCGTGAGATGGGGCTTCCTTATGAGCAAGACCCTGCAGTAACCCGCCACCTTGCCCGTTTTTTGATGAGACACCGCAGCAGCCGCATGGATATTACTGCTGTCATGTATAACGGAGGTGCCCTCAAGCCCAATATCATAAAAAAGAGGCTAACAAATACTATTTCTTCTTGGGTGCAAGGTCCAATTAGGGAGCTTGAGACTTCATCCCTGGACCTGGCCGTCTCTTTGGGAGCTGCCTATTATGGCCTGGTACGCATGGGGATAGGCCTTAAGGTGGGTGGAGGCATACCGCGTTCCTACTTCATAGGCGTTGGACATGAAAAGGATGACAAGACCGAAAAGGCGGTTTGTTTGATAGAGCGCGGTTCTGAAGAGGGTACAGAGTTAGAGCTTCCAAATATTTTCAAGGTTCGTACAAACAGACCGGTAAGTTTTAGCCTTTACAGTTCCACTGTAAGGCGTGGTGACCATCTGGGTGATACTGTCAATATTTCAGACGACATGGTCAAACTTCCGCCGCTCATTACCTCTCTCAAATATGGCAAAAAAGGGCGTGGAGTACTGCTGCCTGTAAAGATAAGGGCCCAGGTAACCAATGTAGGCACTATAGAGGTTTACTGCATTTCCCAGGATGGCCCTCACAAATGGCGGCTTCAATTCGATCTGAGGGCTAAGGGCAAACATAGTGGAATGGACAACTCCCATCTTGAAGGAGTGAGAATAAAAGCAGCCTCGAAAAAGGAAGAGCAGCGCCTTTCTGCGCAGGATCAAGATGCACTCAAAAATATAGGGAAAGACATACAAAGGTGTTTTACAAAAAATGTAAAAAATGCCCTTTCACCAGCAGAGCTTACTGCAAGAATTTCCGCTCACTTGGGCATGGACAGAGATCTCTGGTCTATTCCTGTGTTGAGGGCAATTGCAGACATGCTGCTGGAGTGCAAGGCCGGCAGGTCAATTTCCCCTTCCCATGAGTTAAGATGGCTTAATTTAACTGGATTTAGTCTGCGGCCTGGCATTGGAGATGTTCAAGATCCATGGCGCATCAAAAAAATTTGGCCCCTTTTTTTCGAAGGCCTGTTTTTTGCAAAAGATCAGGGAGTGCGTATCCAGTGGTGGATTTTTTGGCGCAGGATTGCAGCAGGCCTGGGTACAGGACATCAAAACCAGCTTTTTTCCTTGATGAAGCCGGTGTTGGTAGCTGGAAACGTTAAGGGAAAGGGTAGGCGCAAAAGGGCCAAGATTGTAAAGGTGTCCAGGGAGGAGAGCAAAGAGATGTGGCTGTGTGCTGCAAATCTTGAGCGCCTGGAAACTGAATTGAAAAGAGAGCTTGGAGAAGTGGTGCTCAAAATTGCCCCAAAAAATACAAATACATGGCCTTTATGGGTGATATCCAGGTTGGGTGCACGACAGTTACTTTATGGACCTGCCGATAAGGTAATTAGACCAGGTATAGTGCAGCAATGGATAAAGGCACTTATGAATATGGAATGGAAAAGGCCTAAAGCAGTGGCACAATGTCTTGTAAGCCTTGGGCGTGTAACAGGTGACAGGGCAAGGGATTTACCGGCAGATTTCAGGCAGGAACTCTGCACATATTTAGAAACCCTTGGAGCACGGCCGGAAGAGTTGCTGCCTTTAAAAGAGTTGGTAATGCCTGATGATGAATATAAAAACGCAGCCTATGGAGAACATCTGCCTCCAGGCTTGATTTTGGCAGAAGAGGCGAACGGGCAGTCATGAATGATTTTAAACCATTTTCATTTATATTTTTTGCCTTGGGGGTGTGGGCGCTGGCAACTGGCACTTACAAAGCCGTGGAAGGTATGAAGGCTTATGCATGGCCCAAGGCATATGGCAGGGTTATTACGGCAAAAGTTAAAGAAATGCGCACTTCCCAAAATATCAGGATAGCCCGTCTATGTTTTTATGTAGATTACCTTTATCAAGTGAATGGCGAGATACTGGAAGGAAACAGGGTTAATGTCGGCTGGC
>JAMOVF010000019.1 GCA_027061625.1 Deltaproteobacteria bacterium | reverse complement strand
CACCTCCCGCCGAGAAAAGAAACCCATATCTATTTCTGGCCTTTCGGGCGTTTATTCCCTCAAAAGGCTTACCGAGTAAATAACCTTCCTATCCTGGTTTAGACTGGTTAACTCCGAAGTTTTGTATTATCGCACAGACGTTGTGAGGCTGCTTGGGGTTTTTGCCTGTAGCGACTGTGAGCAATTTCTTGCAGATTCTTGGCGAAGCGGAACGGCTGTAAGTTGTACTGTTTGAGCCTGCTGAAAGCAGGCGAGTTGTGCAACTTACAGTGAAGCGAGCCATAGAAGATGCAGAAATGCGAGGTGGAGCCGGAAGGCAATACCCCAAGCAGCCTGACTATAACACATCATCATTAGACCAATTTTAAAACTGGCTCTTTTTTACATTTTTTGCCTGTCCCCTACCCTCTACTTTCCCCTTTTTTATTTCCTTCCGCACTTAGTTTCAGGTAAAATGTAAAGAGAGCAAAGAAAAAGTCTTTGGATGGAGAAATAACATGCGTACAAAAAGAATTATCTTATTGGCTGTTATATCAGTTATTTTATTGCCCTTTTATGCCCAAGCAAGGGATTTTCCCTTGATTGTGGACCATAACTGCACGAAAATTGATAAAATCCCAGAAAAATGGATCAACAAGGCCAAGCAAACCTTTAAAATTGCATATGACCACACATCGCACGGCAGCCAAATAGTGAGCGGGATGAGAGTTCTGGCTGATAAAAACCAGATCTTTTCATACAATCCAAATGGACATAATGGAGCTCTTGAATTCCATGACCATGCCTTTTCAAATAGCCAGTACGATTTGGGTCACAAAGGAGATATGAGGTGGGCAGATCTCACCCGTAAATATCTCGACAAGCCTGAAAACAGTCATATTAACATGGTTATCTGGTCCTGGTGCGGCGGGGTATCAGATAACACGGAAAAAGGAATAAACACTTACCTTAATACAATGAATTCCTTAGAAAAGGAGTATCCAGGCGTCATTTTTGTATACATGACTGGCCATTTGGATGGCACAGGCGAGCAGGGCAACCTGCATCAGCGCAATGAGCAAATCAGGCGCTATTGCAGGGAGAATAACAAGGTGCTTTTTGATTTTGCAGATATTGAAAGCTACGATCCAGACGGCAATTATTTTCTGGACAAAGGGGCCGACGACGGCTGCAATTACAGCAATGGAAACTGGGCCCAAGAGTGGTGTGAAGCACATCCCGGCCAATGTTCAAACGTATATTGCGCCCACTCCCATTCACTGAACTGCGATATGAAAGGAAGGGCCTTTTGGTGGATGCTGGCCAGGCTTGCGGGCTGGCTTCCTGCGCCCCATGCACAACTACAAAAGGAAGGGCGGTTTGTAAGGCTTTATTGGAACCCAGTTGATGGAGCCCTTGGTTATTTGCTTTTTTACGCTCCCTATCCCTATCAAGGCCCGGATACTATAGAGAGTATAGATCTAGGCAACATTACTGAAGTTTCTGCAACCCTTGACCATGGCTTTGCCTATTACGTTGCCCTTAAAACCATGCAGGGCCAAAGTGTCAGCGATTTTTCAAATATCATCTTAATTCAAGTAGAATGAGCTAGATTGATAGCGCTCACTCCATTTTTCGCGCTACGAACAAAATTCCTTGAACAGGCTTATTCTGGTCATATCTTAAAACTGATTGCTTGCTTTCAAGAAGCTCAAAACCTCCAGCGGAAAGACAAGTTTCAATATAATTCTCTGAATGGGCATAGCGGCCAGAAGCGCGCAATTCATATTTGGAAGTATTGGATTCTTCAACGGAAAAGGCCAACATCCCTCTTGGTCTTAAATATTTCTTGATATTACTAAAAACGGATTCCAACGCCCCGATATACACCAGCACATCTGCACAAAACATGAAATCGAAAACCTTTTTCTTAAGTCCCCACTCCTTGAGAATATCAGCCTGCACCAACTCATCATAAAGGCCTTTCTTCTCTGCCTGAACAAGCATCCTCTGGGATGCGTCCAGGCCAGCCAGATAGGAGGCCAACGGCCTAAGAAGCGGGGCAGCCAGTCCTGTGCCGCATCCAAGATCCAATATTGCCAGCCCTTCTCCAAGGTATGGCAAGGCAAGAGATAAAAGATGCCCGGGGGTCTTATAGTCCAGCTCTTTAACCAGGATCTCTTCAAACTTGTCTGAGCATTGATCAAAGAGTCCTTTTACGTATTGAATTGGAGGTGCTTCAGGAATATCCTTTTGATCACAACTGGATGCCTTCAACAAAAAGGCAGCCTGGGTATGATCTGGCTCCAACGCCAAGACTTTCTGGTAATATTTGGATGCCTCAGAAAGTTTTCCACTGTTGTGAAAGGCCTGAGCCAGATTAAAGAGCGCTGATACATAATTTGGCTGAATAGACAAGGCCTTTTCATAGGCAGAAACAGCCTCATCACTTTTGCCCAAGGCATCAAAAAGCGTGCCCTTGTTATTCCATGCCTCTGCAAAACCGGGCAAAAGCTCCAATGCCTTTTCAAAACATTCAAACGCCTTTTCAAATTCACCCTGTTCTTTATAAATCACCCCCATGAAATTCCAGGCCTGGGCAAAGCCTGGTTCCTTTTCCAAAAGCTGTTCAAGGCACTTAAAAGCCTTTTTAACAAGTCCTTGCTGATGGTAAATCAAGGCAAGATTATATAGTGCCCTTGGGTAAGGCTGGGTTGCTCCTACTGCCCGTTTCAAGGCATATTCCGCCTGCTCAAGGTTTCCGTTTTCAAAAAGCAGAGTGCCCAGGCCATTCCATGCAGAGCCCATATCCGGCCTTGCAGAAACAAGCTTTCTGTAAAGCCGCTCAGCTTGTTTTCTTTTTCCAGACCTGTGAGCTTCTGAGGCCTTTGCCAATATATTTAACGCCTTTGAATTTCTCATATTGCCTATTATTGTAAAAATATGCCTTCTGAACAAAAAGTAGATGAAAATGTAATAGAATTACCCATTGATGGAACCCTGGACCTTCACACATTCCATCCCAAAGATGTAAAACAGCTTGTGGCTGACTATATAGAAGAATGCCTTCAAAATGGAATTTTTAATGTACGGATCATTCATGGAAAAGGCACAGGCACCTTAAGAAGAATAGTACATTCAGTGCTCAACAGCCATCCAGATGTAAGCTCATATAAGCTGGCCGGGGAAGATGGAGGAAGCTGGGGCGCCACGATAGCAACACTTAAGCAAAACTCCGCCAAATAAAAACCGGGCGTTTGAGCCCGGTTCTTTATTAAACAAGTTTAGCAAACTGCCTATTAACGGCCCCTGGTGGCCCTCTTTGCAGCCTTCAGTGGGTTTACCTTCTTTCCAGAGGCATCCTTTGGCACCTCTTTCTTTACGTGGGTAGCAAAATTGCAAATGCCCCTTTGCCATTTAGCTGCCGGCTGCGGGTATACTGCACAGAATTTTGCAGATCCATATGTTACGATTCTGCCGCAACCTTCACATTTTTCAACAATCTCAAAGCATGCACCGCCAGCATAGGTGCAGCCGTTTTTGCTCATGAAGGTGCAGTCAGCTCCAGGCCTTAGGGTTGTACATTCCATTTTATATCCTCCAAAAAATTCTTTTTCGCTTCAGATGAATCAACTTATATACAAAGATTTTAAACACGCTGCAACTTCTGACAGGCCTATAATTCATACAATGTTGAATCCACTTGAGGAGGTAGATATCTCTTTTTGAACCCCTTGAGTCCCTTCTTGGCCACCATCTGAGAAAATGGATCCTCATCCTCCAATAGATCTCCAAGCTCTTCTTCGATCTTTTCTGGGTCTTCCCCAGCCTCCATTCGCTTAATAGCCTCTTCCATGCCCGGACCCAGGTCAAGCCCTGTGGCGTCAAAGAGCTTTTTCATAAGCTGGGCGGCCTGGCGCGGATCTTCTTCATCAATCCCCTCGGCTTCAGCAGCAAGCGACATCA
>JAMOVF010000018.1 GCA_027061625.1 Deltaproteobacteria bacterium | reverse complement strand
TGGGAGGTTGAGTGACACGAAGATAAAATTGGCGTTGATTGCTGGCGGTATGTCAGCAGAAAGGGATGTTTCCCTTTCCGGGGCCAAGGAAGTTGAAAAGGCATTGAATCCCGCCAAATATGATGTAGTTAGATATGATCCCAAATATGATTTGCAAAAGCTGGTTGCAGACACCGCCAAATTGGATGTTGCCTTTATTCTTTTGCACGGCCGATATGGAGAGGACGGCACCATGCAGGGAATGCTGGACCTTCTTGGCTTGCCTTATCAGGGGTCTGGAGTATTGGGAAGCAGCCTGGCCATGGACAAACACTTGTCTAAGGTAATCTATAAGGCTGCAGGCATGGAAACTCCGGAATGGCTTCTGTTGGAAAAAGTGCAGGACCTCAAGAGAGATGAAGTGCTCAGCCGCCTTGGACTTCCTGTAATTGTAAAACCTGCATGTCAAGGTTCGAGTGTGGGGATGAGCAAGGTAAAGAGTGTTGATGAACTGCAGCCCGCTGTTGAAGAGGCCTTTCAGCATGACTCAAGGGTTGTAATCGAAGAATTTGTCGCTGGAAGGGAGCTTACAGCAGGCGTTATCGGTATGTCTGAATTGCAGGCCTTGCCCATTGTGGAGATAATTCCAAAAGAGGGGCATGACTTTTTTGACACCGACGCCAAATATAAAAAGGGCGAATGCGAAGAGATCTGCCCTGCTGAATTGCCTGAAGATGTTGCCAATGCTGCAAAATCCCTTGGAATCATGGCACACAAGGCCTTGAACCTCAGCGGTTACAGCAGAACGGACCTTATCTTGTCTGACAAAGGAATCCTTTACGTGCTTGAGACCAATACCATTCCAGGCATGACTCCAACCAGTTTGCTGCCTCAAGCAGCAGAAAAGGCTGGAATTCCTTTTTCAAGGCTGCTTGATATGCTGATAGAGTTTGCTTTGGAGAAAAGGCTCAGCTCTTCTTGAGCAGGGCCTTGATTTCATCAACAGAAAGGAGTTTTCCTGCGCTTACCACCTTTCCATCAATTACAATGCCAGGGGTGGAGAGCACTCCGCGGGCTGCAATTTGCCCGATTTCTGTAATCTTTTCTACTTCAGCATCTATGCCTAGCTGCTCTAGTGCTTCTTTTACATTGGATTCAAGGGTTTGACATCTTGGACATCCAGGCCCAAGGACTTCAATCTTCATTTTTGAAAAACCTCCTTTTTACATAATAAAATTAAACAAATAGCCAACCATGATGATGGTCAAAGTAACAATGGCCACAAAGGCAGCGATAAGCTCTTTTTTCAGCACCTGGCTCAAAATCACCATCTCTGGAAAGGAGAGGGATGTAACCGCCATCATGAAGGCCAGGGTTGTGCCAAGGGGCAGCCCCTTTTCCATAAGGGCATGGACAATGGGAATTATGCCTGCCGCATTGCTATAAAGCGGCACTCCAAGAACCACTGCAAATGGCACTGCAAAAGGATTGTCTGGCCCAGCATATCTCAGCAGGAAATCCTGAGGCACATAACCGTGCACCAGGGCACCAGCAGCAATGCCTGCCAATACATAGAGCCAGATTTTGGCTATAATATCTTTCACATAACCTTTGGCATAGTTAATGCGGTCTGACCAATCCATCTCTTGAACGCCTGCATCACCAACCCTTATTTCCCACACATAATCTGCCACATAGCGTTCCATATGGAGTTTGCCTATTACAATTCCTGCGATAATGGCTACCATAAGGCCTGTAATCAGATATATTCCAGCAATTTTCCATCCAAACAGGCCAAAGAGCATAACAAGAGCTATTTCGTTGACCATCGGTGATGCGATGAGGAAGCTGAATGTTACACCAAGGGGAATCCCTGCTTCTACAAATCCAATGAATAAAGGGCAGGCTGAACAAGAGCAGAAAGGGGTAACCACTCCAAGCAGCGCAGAAAGCAAATGGGCAACATAGATATTTTTGCCAGCCAAAAATTTGCGGGTTCGTTCTGGAGGGAAAAAGCTCCGGACTATTGCTACTGCAAATATGATGGTAGCAAGAAGAAAGAATATCTTGGTGGTATCTTCTATGAAAAAGTGCAGAGATTCTGAAATATGTGTTCCTGGCTCTAAGCCAAGCCAGGAATAGACCACAAGATCTGCAAGTAAGGTGAAAATCTTGAGCATTATTCTCTTTTAAACCTTTTGCTTATTGCCATATCTGCATAAATCAATAAAAAAATAGGAATTCATATTATACCTGCCTTTGTATCACGCAGCCTTATCCCTTTTCCTTCTGCCGTCTCCTGATATGGTGCAGCGGTCTATGGTTTTTAGCTTGCTTATAAGCTCCCGGCACTCATTATCCGATTTGGCTTGTTCCATTACCAACTCAAGGAGTTTTTTACAGAAATGATCTTCTGGTTTGATAGAGTAGATGGTCCATGTGCCTTCTCGTTTGCTTTCTACAAAACCCGCATCTTCAAGTTGTTTCATATGCCTCGAAACAGTTGGTTGAGCAAGCCCAAGGGCATAAGTCAATTCACAAACACAAAGGGGTTTTTTTGTTAGCATGGCAAGAAGTTTAAGTCTGGTGGTGTCAGACAGGGCCTTTAATTTGCGAAGTGTGAGTTTTAGATTTCCTGAAGACATAAAAGCTATATAGCAATATAGCTATGTAGCGTCAAGGCATCTTTAAGAAGTGTCTATTCAAAAAGAGCAAACAATTACTCTCTGTCAAAAATGGCCTTCCACGCCTATAATAAAAAATCTCCAAAAGTTGACTTGACCATCAGCGATTTGGCGGATAGTTTTTGAGCAAAGTTTGAGTTTGTAGCACTATAATTGTAATTTTTTTAACAATTTTACAATTAAGCGGTGAGATAAGTTTTTTGTTTTTTATTAAGTAAGTAGTTACTCGTAATGTACAAATTTGTAACGGAGGTAAAAGATGTCATTGAGGGCTAAGTTTATCATTCTAGGGTTGGTAGTGCTTTATTTGCTGGTGGCGCTTGCTGAATGCAAAACCAGAAAAAAGCATGTCGAAATGCCGTCTGAAGCCCATAAGGTAGCGGTTGAACATAAGGCTGCAACTGAAAAGGTTCATGAAAAGGTGGCTGGTATAGAAAAGGTATCGGCAGTGCATGAAACTGAAGGGCATTCAGCCCACGGAGAAGGGGAATGGGAAGAGTACAAGGTAAATAAACTTGTTAAAGAACGTGAACGTCTACTAAGGGAGCTGCATAAGAAGGAGCAGCAACAAAAGGAATTAGTTAAAAAATATCAAGCGCTCCTTATGGAACGGGACAATGAGATTGCCAAACTTAAGGCTCAGCTTTCTAAAATAAAAGCTGTAGTGCCAGAGGATGTTCAGGCTGAATTAAAGGCATGTAAAAAGAAGGTGATTGAGCTGGAAAAAGCAGTGACCGAGGCAGAGTCTTCCAGCGGACTTTCCAAGATTAAGGCAGAAATAGAGAAACTGAAGGCAGAAATTGCAAAGAAAAATAGTGAAATAGCTAAGCTAAAAGAGATGCTTGCACTTCAGAAAAAACAGAATGAAAAGTTGCAAAAGATAGTTGATAAATCTGGTGCAGAGGTACAAAAGGCCCTTAAGCTTGCAAAAGAGAAAGAGGCGAAGCTTATAGCTGAACTTAATGCAGCCAAAAAAGAGATTGCAAATCTTAAAAAACAACTCGCTTCCAAACAGGTTGCGCCAGTAGCACCTATGCCAATGTTCCAGCCGGCTCAACCCAAAGCTCCTACACAAGGTGTAATAGTTGATCTTGAGGCTCTTAAGCGCGAGCTTGAAAGGGCCAAGGCCCAGCTAAAGGCCAAGGAATATACCTTGGAAAAGGCCCAGAGAGAGATGGAAGACCTCAAAAGAGGCATAGAGGAGCTTGGCGCCCAGTAATTACATCAATAGACTAATATTGGAACCCGGCCTGTTTAAAGGCCGGGTTTTTTGTGGAAGCGCTAAATCGAAATTTTTTC
>JAMOVF010000017.1 GCA_027061625.1 Deltaproteobacteria bacterium | reverse complement strand
TTCCTTGTGCCGAAGTGAACCACTTCTCCATGCTGGCTTCCCAGAAGCTGGACTTCAAGATGGTGGTAATCCTTAAGGCATTGTTCAATCAGCACGCCTTCATCTCCAAATTGGCGTTTTGCATAGCTTTGGATGCGTCTGTAAACGCGTCTAAAGGCATCCAAATGGTACACTTCTTCAATGCCCATGCCGCCACCGCCAGCTGAAGCCTTTACAAGCACTGAAGGGTTGCTGATTCCTTGCTCCTTTTGGAGAAAAAAGAGCTCCTCAGCCACTTCTTCAGCCTCTATTTCATTGTAAATGGGGGCATCGGAGCCTGGAATAACCGGAATGTTCAGCTCTTTTGCAATCCTCTTTGTATTTATTTTGCTTCCAAGGCCCCGTATTACCTCCCAGCGCGGGCCTATAAATACTAAAGGCCTGGTGCGCAAGGCCGCCCGCCTGGCAAACCTGAAATTTTCAGAAAAAAAACCGTATCCTGGGTGTATTGCAGTGCACTTTGCCTCATCCGCAACTGCAAAAATCTCATTTGGATCTTTGTAATTGACAATACGGAAGGCATTTTTAAAATTGCCCTGATCTTCCTGGGCAATGCGGACGTGCATGGATTCCGCATCTTCTTTGGTGTAAACCACCACATATTCCATTCCCAGGTCTTTCAGGGCCTTTATCACCCTTATGGCTATTTCGCCTCTATTTGCTATTAATACCCGTTCCTTTGGCATAGTTGTGTCCGTTTTGCCGGGTTATACAGGATACCTCTTCTGGCGTCAACGCAATCAGCCGCCAATTTTTTCAAATTTGGTTTCTATTTGCAATGGGTTTCTATCTAATTTAATATACAACCCCTTATTGACATTTTGATAATGTATCTTTATATGATAGGTTTTGCAGTAGTTGGTTCAAGTTATAAAAAGAAAACACCACAACACAGAAAGGAGGTGGCAGCAATGGAACGTATAGAATATGGCTTTGGCCAACATCTTATGATGGACGGATATGGATGTGACCGGGAAAAATTGATGGATTTGGATGCCATTTATGATTTCCTGAGCCGCTATCCAAGTGAAATCAGAATGACCAAAATCATGCCTCCCTATGTATTCAAATATTCAGGCAAAGTGCCTGAAGACTGGGGCATTTCCGGCTTTGTGCTCATTGCAGAAAGCCATATAAGCATACACACCTTTCCAGACAAGGCCTACCTGAGCCTGGACATCTTCAGCTGTAAGGAATTTGATGCCAAGGCTGCCATCAACCGCATCAAGAAGATGTTTGACATAAAAAAGGTTGAGATCAAGCTCCTGGACAGAGGCCACGAATTCCCCAAGGTCATAAGGACTGTGCAGGACTTCGTCCGTTCCGAACGGGTTCAGATGTCTGCATCTTAATCAGGCTGTGGGCTCGCAATTTCTGGGCCTCAATCCCGGTTCTAAAGGGCAGGAACAAGCAAAAGTTGTAATAATTCCGGTTCCCTTTGATAAAACCGTATGCTACCGGCCAGGGACAAGAAATGGCCCTGAACACATAATTGCTGCATCTCCTCACATGGAATTCTATGATGAGGAGATGCACTTTTCCCCTTTTGAGGCAGGCCTTTTCACCCAGGAGCCGGTTGAACCACTTCTTCCCCCTGAAAGGACAATTGAGCAGGTAAAAGGGCGTGTAGGCCTGGTCCTGGATCAAGGCAAACTGCCCGTGGTGCTGGGCGGGGAGCACTCTGTGACCATAGGCGCAGTTGAGGCGGCCTCAGAACGCTTTCCAGACCTTGCTGTAGTACAGTTTGATGCCCACACAGACCTCCGGGATGAATATCACGGCACTAAATATAGCCATGCCTGCACCATGAGGCGCATCTGGCCCATGGCCCATGTTGTGCAGCTTGGAATCCGTTCCTGTTCAGCAGGGGAAATGGATTTTCTGCGCTCAGAAGGCGCCTCCATGCCTTTCTGGGCCAAGGAGTGCATCTTCAACAAGGAATCTGTCTGCCAAAGGCTCTTGGAAAGGGTGCAGGGAAGACCTATCTATGTGACCATTGACCTTGACTGCTTTGACCCGTCCATAATGCCGGCAGTGGGAACGCCTGAGCCAGGAGGCCTAGGCTGGTATGACATGCTTTTTTATCTGAAGGCCCTGGCCAAACAGGATATTATAGGCTTTGATGTGGTGGAATTGAGCCCTATCCCAGGTCTTCATGCCGCCGATTTTACTGCTTCAAGGCTCATATACAAATTTCTGGCCTATCTGCTTCATAAAGGTCAAAAGCTGGAAAAATGACGCAAACCAAATGCAGCCCACAAGACAAGGTCCAAGTCTCAATAAGACATGTATATTTTTTCTATGGGGAGCAGCTCATCCTGGAAGATATCACCTTTGACATTGAAAAAGGCGACTTCCTGGCAATAGTAGGCCCCAACGGCTCTGGCAAAACCACCCTGTTAAAGATTATTCTAGGGCTCTTAAAGCCTGCCAAAGGCACTGTAACACTGCTTGGCTCAGACATATCAAAATTTTCGTGCTGGCACTTGATCGGCTATGTGCCACAAAAGGCAACCCACGTTGACCCATTATTCCCCATATCCGTAGCAGAAGTGGTAGGCCTTGGGCGCATTGCAGCCAAAAAATTCCCACACTGGCTGACGTCAAAGGATAAAGAAGCGGTTTTTCATGCACTTGAACAAGTTGGAATGGCCTCATTCATCAATCGGAAGATAAGCGATCTCTCAGGCGGGCAGCAGCAGCGCGTATTCATTGCAAGGGCGATAGTGAATAATCCTAAGATATTGTTTCTGGATGAGCCTGCCACAGGCATAGATTCCACTGCCCAAGAAGAGTTCTATGACCTGCTGGATAAGCTTAATCGGGAACATGAGCTTACAGTGGTAATGGTCACCCATGACATAGGCGTGGTCAATAAGCATGTCAATAAAGTCGCCTGCCTCAACAGGAAGCTGGTATTCCATGGAACCCATGAGGAATTCTGCTCCTCTGCAGAGGCCAGGGCCCTCATACCCGGCGAGCACCATCTGGTGGCCCATAGGCATTAATTTTCTTTCTGGTAATACTATGCGGTATTACCAAGTTTTTGCCAGAAAACACCATTCTTGAAAAGTTACTACAAAAAGGTGGGGCACAATACCGCGAATATCATGGGAAAATTGGGTGTGATGCACTTATGATATAAATTTAGGATAGTTTTTTCATGAAAATATATTTTTGAGTCAAAACTATAATATCGGTAAATGATTAATATTTTTTATTGTCTGGTGAAATAAAGTTGTGTTAATAAGTGCTTATTGCCTTAATAAAAAAGATTATATTTTTATGAAAAACGGGAGGGTGTATGGAGTTTAAAAAAAATAGAACGATAATAAACAGGGTTGTTTCTTTTATTTTTTTTCAAAAATCTGAACATGTTAAATCAAAATTATTTCAACAAGGCCCCCTTAAAACAATCAATTTATGGGTATTGTTTTTTTTATTCTTTTTAAGTGCAAATGTTTTTGCGGGAGGACCTTTCATGTGTCAACCTGCCTTTTATCAGGTGATAGATAAGGATCTTAAAGTTCTTAGTCCTAGTGGCAACTACATAATGATTGGTACCTCGCAAGATACCTATAATGCCATGGGATGGAATGTAAATGATAATTACCTTTATGCATTAGGGCATAGAAAATCTACATGGAAATATCATCTTTTGAAAATAGGTGATGACGGAATTGCACAAGATTTGGGTGTTCCACTCAGGGACGGTGATAATTATTCATTGGATTCTTATAGGGGAAATATGTATGCAGCCGATATGGTTGGTAATTATTTATATGTGCGTCATCAGTATCTTAATAATAAACGATTGATGAAAATTGACGTAACGACAAAAATTTATGAAGAAGTTAATTTTTCCGGTTCTTCGGGCAATAAAGTGGCAGATATTACTTATATTAATAATGCTTTTTGGGGAGTTGAAGCTGAAACC
>JAMOVF010000016.1 GCA_027061625.1 Deltaproteobacteria bacterium | reverse complement strand
AGCAGGGGAGGGAGGAAAAAGGCAGTCCAACTCAGTAGGGGAACCGCAGAACAGCTCTACCTTGCACTGCGTTTTGGCTATATACTCAACTATGGGCTCAGAAGCGAGCCTTTGCCAGTGATAATGGATGATATATTGGTGAATTTTGATCCAGAAAGGGCAGAAAATACGGTTGAAACCATAATAGAGCTGTCTAAAACGCATCAAGTCCTCTTTTTTACTTGCCATCCTGAAACAGTGGGCAAGTTTAAGGCGCAGTTGCCTGAAGTTCAGCAATTTTTATTAGAAGATGGGAAAATAATTGGCCAATGATCCACAAAAATATAATCAAAGTATTAGGATGTGGTGCCCTTAATCTTGATATAATTTTTGAAGTACAGGATTTGGAGAAGATAAGGGAGCATGGGTGGCCCCTTTATCCCGGCAGAGAGATTGCCGGCACCCATGAAGAAGCTGAAAGGCTGATTGCGCTTTTAAAGGAAAAAGGCAGGCTCCTAGCCAAGAGCGGTGGCGGATCAGCAGCCAATACCATAAGCGCATTATCTGCGCTTGGGCATGAATGCTACTTTCTCGGCACTGTGGGCAATGATTCCCAAGGCGAAGAGGTCCTCAACAGCATGGAGGGCATAGATACCTCATTTATTGAAAAGGAAGGTAGAACAGCTACTTGTATAGTTGTTTTGGAAAAAAAGAGCCGTGACAGGGCAATGTTTGTGGCACCGGCCTCTTTTTTGCCTGAAAAATGTTTGGAAAAGGCCTTGGAAGCAATTTCCATGTTTGACCTGCTCCATTTCAGCTCTCTGGTTCGAGAAGATGGAGTTGCCTTTCAAACCAGGCTTGCAGAAAAACAGGCTCCAAACCAATTGGTCTCCCTTGATCCAGGTGAGCTATATGCCTCTAAGGGGCTTCCTCAACTCCGTCCCCTGCTGGCAGAAACCAGCCTGTTAATGATCACATCAGTGGAAGTAGAACTTCTGACAGGCCTTGCCTTGAAAACAGGAATACCTTTAATTCTTGCACAAATGCTAAAAAAAATGGCTGATGCTGCATTGTTTAATGCGCTTAATGAAGCCGGCGGTGCTCTACTGGTCTGTAAGAAAGGCTCAGAAGGTGCCTGTGCCCTTGGCCTAAACAATATAAAAAAATGTCAGCCTGCTGAAAAAATAGAGAAAATTATAGACAATACAGGTGCAGGAGATGCGTTTGCCGCAGGCTTTATTGATGGGATGGCCCAGGGCAAGGAACTGCAAGCCTGTTTGGAATCTGCCATCTCTTTGGCTGCCATCTCTTTAACTGATTTTGGCAGAAAATATCTTTCCTCTCTCAAATGCGGAAAATAGTGAAAAATCCTTATGCTAATGTGATTGCTTTTGACGATGCACCATTTCCACGGGATTACAAAGGTGATGTAAAAATTGCTGGGGCAGTCTTTGCAGGGCTGCGGTTTGACGGCCTGCTTATTGATAAAGTGCGCAAGGATGGCGCCAACAGTGCAAAAAAGATAGTTGAGCTGGTAAAAAGCTCAAAATTTAATGAGCATATTCAACTGGTGATGCTCCAAGGCATATCCTTAGCTGGTTTTAATGTAGTGGATACACATTTTATATTCAAAGAGCTGCGGCGTCCTGTCCTAGTGGTGGCCCGCAAGAAGCCAGAACCAGAAAAGATGAAAAGGGCCTTGCTAGATAACCTTCCTGGTGGGGAAAGGAAATGGAAACTGGTGGAGAGGCTGGGCCAAATGGAACCCTGTTTAAATTGCTATATTCAACGGATCGGCCTTTCTATGGATGAGGCGGAAAGAATAGTAAAATGTACAGCTGTTTATGGATCTATACCAGAGCCGTTGAGGGTAGCGCATCTTATAGCTGGTGCCCTTGGAACTGGAGTAAGTTCTGGTAGAGTCTGACATGGCCTTATTCAAATTCCCCATAGATCAAACCCTTGCGCCTTCGGAAGACATATTGGAATGGCTTGCCCACAAATTATTTGAAGAGGCAGGGCAGGGTGTTGATCTTTCTGACAAGGCGGTGGTGTTTCCTGGCAGACGCCCTGCCTTGTATCTAAGAAGAAAGCTGGGAACCCTGTTTGGCAGGGCCTATTTGCCGCCTAGAATCTTTGACATTGATTCATTTATGGCATGGCTCTGTGCTGCTTCAGGGCATGAACCGGTCAAAGATGTCAGTGATCTGGAGCTTCTTTATATCTTGCGCCGTGTGTGTGTTGATGCAGAAAAAAGCCAGCTTGATTTCATGTTGGAACGACTAGATAAGTTTTCATTTTGGGGCAGGAAACTCTTTGATCTCTTTGAAGAATTTTCTGTTGAGCTGATTTCTCCTGAACGTTTAAAGACCTTAATCCCATCCGCTCTCAATGAGTCTGGACTTCATGATGAGGTTAGGGGGATCTGGCCAATACTGCCTGAGTTATATTCCAGGTGGCTCTCTGCACTTAAAGAGGACGGCGTGCTGTCCAGGGGTGAAAAATATCGTATTGCCTCTGAAGAGATAAACAATCTGGATATTCCATTCAGCAGGATCTATTTTGCAGGTTTTGTGGCACTGAACAGGGCAGAAGAAGAGGTTATTGGTAAGCTTCATTCAAGCGGCAAGGCCTATGTGGTGGCCCAGCCCATTGGGGACGATAGCCCGTCTCCATCTTTATTTGAAAAGGTGGATCTCGTAGGGTGTGCAGATATTCATGACCAAATGTTCATTGCTTCAAAAAAAATAGAGCCCTTTGCCCAGGTTCAGCAGATCAGTGAAGAAGAATTGGTTCTTGTGTTGCCAGAGCCATCTCCATTGATTCCGCTGCTTAATTGGGTCATTGAAGACCTTGGCCAGCCCTGTAATATATCCATGGGCATGCCCCTGGACCGAACTCCTTTGGCAAGGCTGCTGCTGGCTATTTTTTCTGCTCAGCAGAACAGGTCTGATGGGTTTTATCACCATAAAGATTACTATGCTATAATGTCACATCCCTATATTCGGGTCCTTGGAAAAACTTTGGGATGTCAGCATAGCCCAGGCCTCTCTCCACAACTGAATCCATATGTTGACATTTCCAATCTCACTAACAAAGAAAATGCCCCTCTTCACAAACTCCTATTTGATGATTTTGAACGTATTGATTCAATTAAAGCTTTTATAGATCCCATCCTGGAAATAATGAGGCTTTTGGAAAAAGAGAAAGTCTTACAGGAACATCCCTTGGCCCATGAGATGATAGGGGTGCTGCATGATCTAATGGATGAGTTGCTGGCAAGTGGATTTGCTGATATTTCCACAACAGCCAAGGAAGCCAGTGCTTTTATGTCTAGGCTTCTTAATAGCCGCAGAATTCCGTTGCCAGGAATGCCGTTGAAAGGCATTCAAGTGCTTGGTTTTTTGGAAACCCGCTGCCTTTCATTCAAAAATGTAGTTGTATTTGATTTAAATGAGGGGATAGTGCCTCCAGAGACCAAGCCGGACCCAATAATGCCTTTTTCACTGAGACATGCAATAGGCCTTCCTGACAGAAATCGTGCAGTGCAAATCAGCAGATACCATTTTTTAAGGCTCCTGGAAGGGGCTCAAAAGGTAACGCTTCTCTATTCCGAACAAAAAGGTAAGTTGAGAAGCAGATTTGCAGAAGAGCTTATTTGGTCATATGAAAAGTCAGTTAAGCGTTTGTGGAAACCTGAAATTAGAGAGCAGGGCCTGGAGATTGGCATGTCTTCGCAACACTTTGAAGGAGTGGCCAAGAGTGAACAAGCCTTAAGGGCCCTGGCTGAAGGAACATTTTCATCCACATCAATTGATACCTATATGCACTGCCCTTTCAGGTTTTACCTGCGCTATGTTCTTGGGCTGGAAGAACCAAAAGTGATTGGAGCAGATCCCAGCCCTGCTCTTATAGGAAAGATAGTTCATGAAGTGCTTTATAAGGCATACAGGCCGCTCAAGGGCACATTTGTTGATTCGAAACAGATGCCTGAACTAGAGTCAATAATAAAC
>JAMOVF010000015.1 GCA_027061625.1 Deltaproteobacteria bacterium | reverse complement strand
CAGGCACATTGATGCCCCCTTCTCCAGAAGTTTATGGCGTAAAAGTAAAGTATAACCTTTTGGAAACCATAAAAGATGCCGATGTCGTAATGGCGCTTAGGCTGCAAAAGGAACGCCAAGGCACGCACCTAATACCATCTAACAGGGAGTATGCCTCTATCTTTGGAATCAATGCAGAAGTTCTTGAAAAAACAAAACCTGAGGCCATTATAATGCATCCTGGGCCCATAAACAGAGGCATTGAAATGTCGCCAGATGTGGCAGATTCAGGCCGCTCCCTTATATTGGACCAGGTCACCAATGGGGTTGCCGTGCGCATGGCACTTTTATCTATTCTTATGGCTGAAACAGGTGGTCAAAGGCAATGATGGACATCCTTATAAGAAAAGGAAGAATTATAGACCCTGCTCAACAACTTGATTTTACAGGGGATATTCTTGTGCTGAAGGGCTATATCAAGGAGATTGCTGAACAAGTCGATGCCCCTGAAGGAATTGAAACATATGATGCCCAGGGCACAATAGTGATGCCAGGCTTGATAGATATGCATGTCCATCTAAGAGAGCCAGGGGAAGAATATAAGGAAACTATTGAAACTGGCACACGTGCCGCTTGTGCTGGTGGTTTTACTGCTGTGGCTTGTATGCCCAACACCAAACCTGTGAATGACAATGTTTCTGTTACCAGCTTTATTTTAGACAAGGCGGCCAAGGCCGGCCAGGCAGCCGTTCTGCCAGTGGCTGCTGCCACCGTAGGGCAGCGGGGTCAGATGCTTACTGAGTTTGGTGATCTGCTAAAGGCAGGCGCAGTGGCCTTTTCAGATGATGGCCTGCCAGTTGCTGATGCAGCGGTTATGCGCCTGGTCCTCGAATATTCAAGGAATTTTGATGCATTGATCATATCCCACAGCGAAGAGCCTTCTCTATCAAGGGGCGGCTCTATGAATGAAGGGATTGTATCCACAAGGCTTGGCCTAAAGGGAATACCTGCAGCAGGCGAGGAAATAGCCATCTTCCGAGACGTAAGGCTTGCAGCCTTAACAGGGGCACGCCTCCACATTGCCCATGTAAGCACCAAGGGAGGAGTGGACATCATCAGAAGGGCTAAAGCCGAAGGCATTAAAGTAACAGCAGAAACGGCTCCGCACTATTTTTCCCTTACAGAAGAAGCGGTGGACGGCTTCAATACCAATGCAAAAATGAACCCCCCACTCAGGACTGAAGAAGATAGAATGGCCATAATAGAGGGGTTGAAGGACGGCACCCTTGATGCCATTGCTACGGACCATGCGCCCCACTCCAGCCTTGAAAAGGATTGCGAATTTGAAAAAGCAGCAAATGGCATTATAGGGCTTGAGCTGGCCCTTCCCCTTACTTTAGAGCTAGTTCGGAAAGGCCATCTTAGCCTGGATGATATAGCCAGGCTTATGTCTTACCAACCTGCAAAAATACTGAAAATGAATGCGGGAAGCCTTGAAAAAGGCAAACCGGCCAATATCACAATCATTGATCCTGAACAAGAGATAACCGTTTCACGTGAAACACTGCACTCAAAATCCATCAACACACCTTTTCTAGGAAAGACCTTAAAGGGCATAGCAAAGGCTACCATTGTGAATGGAACAATGGTCTTTCAAAGATAAAATCCTCTTAAATCCATCACACATATCCCTTTCTTCAACCAATTGAATAGAGAAACCGAAAAGTTGTAGAGAAAGGGAGGCAGTATGATATGGATTTTGAAGCAGCTTTTTGGGAATCCTCCAGCGAGGAAATTACTCCAAAGCTAAGCCAAGATAAAATATTAATAGTAGATGATGATCCTAGCCTAAGGGAATTCCTGGAGATCTTCTTTTTGAATGAAGGCTATGGTGTTTTGTGTGCATCTGATGGAACAGAGGCCTTGGAGATATTGAAAAAAGAAAATGTGGCCCTTGTTCTAACAGACATGAAAATGCCTGAAATGGATGGGCTCCAGTTGTTGAGGGCAATAAAAGAGGAGCATCCTGGTTTACCCGTAATCATGATCACGGCCTTTGCTTCCTTAGAAAGTGCCGTTGAGGCCATGAATGAAGGAGCCTGGGACTATCTACCTAAACCCTTTCAGCTTGAAGAGGTAAGAGAGGTCGTAGAGAAGGCATTAAGTTCTGCCAATGCAACAGAGGGATTGGAATCAGACCCTGTTACAAAAATTCATAGGCTGGATCAAATGGTGGCCAAGAGTCCGGCCATGCTAAAAGTTTTTCAACTTATTTCCAGGGCAGCTTCCAGCCATTCAAGCGTACTGATAACCGGTGAAAGCGGTACAGGGAAAGAGTTGGTGGCGCGGGCCGTCCATAACCTGAGCCCCAGAAAAGATAAACCATTTGTCACCTTGAATTGTGGTGGTATTCCTGAAAACCTCCTTGAAAGCGAACTATTTGGTTTTGTTAAAGGGGCCTTCACAGGCGCTTCAACAGACAAAAAAGGGCTCTTTGAGGCAGCAGACCAGGGCACCATTTTTCTTGACGAAATTGGCGAGCTTCCCCTACCACTGCAGGCAAAACTACTCCGGGTAGTTCAACAAAAGACCTTCACCCCCCTTGGTTCTTCCAAAGAAATAGAAGTAAATGTGCGTATTGTAGCAGCAACAAACAGAAACATGGAAGAGGAGGTGATGAAAGGCAATTTCCGCGAAGACCTTTATTACAGGCTCAATGTTATCAACATACATATACCGCCACTGCGGGAACGCCCCGAAGATATTCCACTATTAGTGCAATATTTTCTTGAAAAATATTCAAAAGAGAATGGAAAAAGCGTCCAGGGCATCTCCAGCTTTGCTATGCAGGCACTTATGCAATATCCCTTTCCCGGCAATGTCAGGGAGTTAGAAAACATTATTGAGCGCAGCGTAGCCCTATCCACTTCCTGCCTGATACTTCCAGAAAGCCTTTCCCTGGCTAAACATAAACAGTGCGAAATAATGGAAGATGACGATGAAGACCTGCCCAAAACCTTCATACTTCCCCAAGAAGGCATGGACCTTGATGGCTACCTTGCAAAAATAGAAAAGGATCTCTTACGCCAAGCCCTTGACTATTCATCAGGAAACAAGACTGAAGCAGCAAAGCTTCTTGGCCTGAATTTTAGATCATTCAGATATCGTCTAGCAAAATATGGACTTTAAGCTTAAAAAAGATGCCACATTTTATACCTTGCTAGGCGGACGTCTACTACTCCTGCTTTTTATTCTAGGCACAGTTTACCTCTTCCCTTCCAAATTTGAACAGCCAGGGAGAGATGCCTCAAGGCTCACCATACTTTTTTCAAGCGCATTTGCCTTAAGCCTTGTCTCTGTTTGGTGGAATGAAAATCGGCGTTTTGGTGCCATATTGCCTTGGATCCAAACTGTGGGAGACGTCTTACTCGTCTTTTTTACTATAATGTGGACGGGAGGGGTATCGAGTCCATTTACATTTTTCTTCCCACTGGCAATAATCACCGCCTGTATATTGGACGGAAGACGGGGTGGAACCTTTTCAGCACTCCTCAGCACCTTGGCTTACCTCCTTATTTGCGCCATGGACTTACATAAAGGTGCTGCTTTATCCTATGTAACCTTTTCGTTTTTTACCAATATGGCGGCATTTAATGCTACTGCCCTGCTTGGAATGGCTCTTTCCAGGCGGATACTGAAAACAGAAAAAAGGCTTGTAGAAACTACCGAACATCTAAACAGAATAGAAAAGATACAGCGTTATATTGCAGACAGCATGGACTCAGGCCTTATTACTACTGATGTAGATGGCCTTATTATTCTATGCAACCAGGCTGCGAGCACAATTCTAGGACTCAAGACTTCAAACTTTCTAGGCAAACCATTACGCCATTTGTGGCCAGAAGGGGAATCCTTTTTAAAGAGCAGCGGTAAAGAGTGTAAAAACAGAACAAGGACAGAAACTACTTACTTAACAGCAGATGGGCAAAAAAAGATACTAGGTGTGTCCACTTTTAGTGTGCGTGATAATAAAAATA
>JAMOVF010000014.1 GCA_027061625.1 Deltaproteobacteria bacterium | reverse complement strand
TATCCTGAAGATTATAAACAGCTCAGAAGAGAGGTTGAGACGAGGTTAGGCCAGAGAAAACAGTATGTGGAAGAGGTCAAGGAGATAATCTCTAAAACAATGGCGGATTACGGCCTGGAATGCAGAGTCTTGGGCCGTCCTAAGCATCTTTATTCGATATTCAAAAAGATGCGTCTGCGCAATGTATCCCTTGATGAAATCTACGATTTGATCGCCTTTCGCATTATCTTGAAAACCACCAAGGAATGTTATGAGGCCCTGGGTATAGTACATAGCCTATGGAAACCAGTACCTGGCCGTTTCAAGGACTATATCAGCCTTCCCAAGGCCAATATGTATCAGTCTTTGCATACCACTGTTATAGGGCCTTATGGCGAGCGCATGGAGGTCCAGATCCGCACAGAGGAAATGGATAAAGTGGCCCAGGAAGGTATTGCAGCGCATTGGCTCTACAAAGAAGGCAAGATCCTTACCAAAGAGCAGCAGCACAAGTTTGAGTGGCTGAATAGGCTCATGGAGTGGCAGAAAGAGCTTGAAGATCCCAGGGAATTTCTTGACTCAGTGCGTATGGACCTCTTTCCAGACGAGGTCTATGTCTTTACTCCCCAGGGAGAAGTTAAGCAGTTCCCAAAGGGGGCCACGCCAGTGGATTTTGCCTATGCAATCCACACCCAGGTTGGGCATCATTGCGCCGGTGCCAAGGTGGACGGCCGGATGGTGCCATTAAAATATGAGCTTAAAAATGGGGAGATAGTGGAGATCATTACTTCGCCTCAGCATGTACCAAGCCGTGACTGGCTTAAATTTGTTAAGACCAGCCGGGCCAGGGCAAGAATAAGGCAATGGATAAAGACTGAGGAACGGGAGAAAAGCCTTGCCCTTGGAAAGGATCTTTGCGCAAGGGAATTTAAAAAGCACAGGCTGGATTGGAATGAGTTCCTGAAAAATCATGCAGAAGAGGCAGCTAAGGCCCTCTCTTTTAAAACCGTGGATGATATGCTGGTTGCTGTAGGCTATGGCAAAATATCGCCTGTTCAAGTCATTAGAAAGGTCTTAAAAGAGGCAGAAGTTGAGTCTGCTGAAGATGAACTGCCCAAGGCAAAAAAGCCTGCAACCAAGTCGGCTGTACAAGCAATTCAAATAGACGGAATCCATGACATCATGATCCATCTGGCAAAATGCTGTACCCCTGTGCCAGGTGATGAGGTGGTTGGCTATATTACCCGAGGCAGGGGGGTAACTGTGCACAGGGATGGCTGCCCCAATATCAAATATTCAGATCCTGACAGGATTGTTGAAGTTGTTTGGGATGTTTCTGGAGATGGTAATTATCCTGTAAAGATATGGGTGGCTGCTGCCGATCAGAAGGGTAAGCTGGCTGCTGTCAGCAATGCCATCAGTGCTGAGGAGGCCAATATTTTGGAGGCAAAGGTCAAGACATCGCCAGACCAAAAGGCCCACTTCACATTTAAGGTGGAAGTAAAAAACAGCAGCCAGTTGCGGAAGGTGCTGGCCTCTATAAGAAGGGTAGAGGGCGTATACCAGGTAGATCGTGAGACTTCTGGATAATTTATCGTTTAGGCAAAGGGTCCAGGTTTGATGACCTTTCCTGAACGAATACACCTGGTACAGACACGGATTTGTTTGGTTTTTCCATCCACAATTGCCCTTACCTTCTGGATGTTAGGCATCCAGCGGCGTTTTGTATGTCGATTAGAATGGCTTACATTACAGCCGGTGGTTGGCCCTTTACCGCAGATAGAACATACTTTTGACATATCTTTGAACCTCACTGCTTGTTAGCTTTTTTCAAGTGGTGGGTATATAACGCTATGGGAGAGTAAGTGCAAGGTTTTTATTATGGAAAGCACGATACGTAAGGAGAATACAGCGCTTAGAAGTGGTCCACGAGTAGACACCGTTGTGAAGGTGGATTATCGAACTACTGAAGCCTTTTTTACTGATTTCGCTGAAAATATGTCTGAAGGCGGTATGTTTATTTCATCTGTTCAGCCTCTGCCTGTTGGAACAGAATTGATTATAGAATTTTTACTGCCAGAGGTTAACCGTACATTAAAGGTTAGGGCCAAAGTGGTTTGGAGCAGAGAAAGGACCACTACTCATGATAAGAGGCGGGGCATGGGAGTAAAGTTTGAACGGATAAGCAAGGCAGACAAGGAAATGATAGCAGAGGTTGTAAGGAAATTAAGAAATACTCCTTAAGAGCCCTGATAAGAGCTTTGGATGGTTGTCTAGCAATCTGCCTAATCCTTCTAAGGAAGGTATTACATCTTCCTTTTTGTGTGTCTCAAGGGTCAGTAAAGGCGTTAACTTTTTCTCCTCTAAAAAGGCCAAGACACCATCAAAATCGATTTCTCCAGTTCCAACAGCTAGATGATCATCCCAGTCACCTCTATTATCATGGAGATGCAGTTGTCTGATTCGGGTTCCGACCCCTTCAAGCCACTGTTCCATGCTGGTTTTGGAGAAAACCTTTTGATGGCCAAGATCCAAGCAAAATCCCAGGTGAGGATCACCAAATTTTGAAAAGAGTGCTTGATGTATCTCAGGCGTATATTCAAACACATTTTCAAGATTCAGTTTTAGGCCTTTTTCCCTTGCATGACTTAAAAGTAACTCCAATGTATAGTAACTATTTTTTAACCATTCTTTTTGTTGGCCATAATAGTGTTTGGGCTCAAATCCTGTATGAAAGACCATAGATTTTGCTTCAAAAACAGCTGCAATATCAATGGCCATCATTAAGCGTTCGACAGTTGCCTTTCTAACAAGCGAATCAATGGCTCCAATAGAAAGATCAATAAATGGGGCATGGATGGTGCATTTCAAGCCATTTTCTTCGAGAATGCGCGCTATCTTTTTAAAAGAAGGCATTTTATAGCGGTCAAGGATGGTGCCGTTAAGGCCAATCTCAAGATTTACTTTTTCTTGAAGCACGACTGGCAGATGCTCTTCAACTAACAGGTCAAAAGGACAGCTTATAAAGGCAAGTTTTTTTACAGTTTCAAGTTCCATGTTGCTAGTCCTGAATTCTATTTTCCATCACAAGCTGGCATACTTCCTCATATGAAGCCTCATCATTAAAGCCTGGACAGTCCTTTTTTATGGCGTTATAGGCATTGATATCTCCAAGTATGCTTGGATGAAGGGGCCACTGTTTGCAATGGAAAGGTTTTACCGGGTGTATTTTGCAAAGGCCGTCATTCCCATAGAAGATACAGTGCCCATCTACTATCTTCATTTCAGTCCTGTTTCCTTTAGTCAATAGAAACTCCTGCCTTAAGGCAGAAAGATCCATTTTAAGAAAATCTGCTATTTTTTGCTGTTCCTCTGCATTAACCGAGACTGTGGCAGTTCCATGGCAGCAATGGCCGCAGCATTTACATTCAAATATGGTTTCCTTTTCCATGGTGATGGAAGGTAAACTGATATGGATATTTTTTCTAGGGGAAAAGTAAAAGGAAAAGGCCCAGGAATGTCTAACCTGGGCCTTGTTTTTGATTAGCCTTTTTTGAAGATTACGTGTTTGTTTTCGTCTAAATCAACTATAATCGTATCACCTTCTTTAAAATCGCCTTCCAAAATCCTTAATGCCAATGGATCTTCAATGTAGCGCTGGATAGCCCTTTTGAGCGGTCTAGCGCCGAAGCTTGGATCATAACCAACTTCTGCAATCCAATCCTTGACACGATCTGTAAGCTCAATCTTGAAGTTTCTTTCTTCAAGCCGTTTTTGCAGATTGCGAATTTGAATATCAACAATCTTCTTGAGATCTTCCTTAGTCAATGGCCTGAATATGATAATGTCATCAATACGGTTCAAGAATTCAGGCTTGAAATAGTTGCGCATGGTCTCAAGGACTTTGCGTTCAATCTCTTCAATAGGCTTGCCCTGCTTGATCATATCCTGTATGAGATCGCTTCCGACATTGGAAGTCATAATTATGATAGTGTTTCTGAAATCAACAGTGCGGCCTTTGCCATCTGTTAAACGCCCATCATCCAATATCTGAAG
>JAMOVF010000013.1 GCA_027061625.1 Deltaproteobacteria bacterium | reverse complement strand
TCGAAATTGTAAAGATTGCCGGTCTCCTGCTGAAACTGTTGCAGCCTATCCCTCATATGGAGCAATATTTCTTCTGCAAATCCTTTTCCATCTTCTGAGGCAATGGTGCAACCTAATAAATTTTGACATGCCTCATTAACGCCAATCACGCCAATGGTTGAAAAGTGATTTGACCAATAACGGCCTGCCTTTTCCTTTATGTGTCTTAAATAAAATTTTGTGTATGGATAGAGCCCATTTTCTGTAAAATGTTCAAGCACCTTTCTTTTAGTTTCAAGGCTTGTTTTTGCAATCTCCAACTGCCTGTCCAGTCTGGTGAAAAATTCTTCTTTGTCTGCGGCCTGATAGGCTAAGGCTACAGTATTTATGGTAACTACACCAATCGAACCTGTAAGAGGATTTGCACCAAAAAGCCCACCGCCCCTCTTTTCCAGAGAGCGAAGATCAAGCCTTAGGCGGCAGCACATGGAACGGGCATCATCCGGTGACATATCTGAATTTACAAAATTAGCAAAATAGGGGATGCCATACTTGGCAGTGGCCTCCCAAAGCCTCTCCAGCCCTGGTGCATCCCAATCGAAGTCTGCTGTTATATTGTAGGTGGGAATAGGGAAGGTGAAGACCCTGCCCCGGGCATCTCCCTCGCCCATCACCTCCAGAAAGGCACTATTCAAAATAGTCATTTCTTCTTGAAAGTCCCTGTAAGTCTCCTGCTGCGGCATGCCGCCTATAATCACATTTTGATCAGCAAGGGTTGCAGGAGGAACTAAATCCATGGTCAAGTTTGTGAATGGTGTCTGAAATCCAACCCTGGTAGGCACATTTACATTGAAAACAAATTCCTGGAGGGCCTGTTTCACTTCACTGTATGAAAGGCCGTCATAACGTATAAAGGGCGCCAGCAGCGTATCAAAATTGGAAAAGGCCTGCGCTCCAGCAGCTTCGCCCTGCAAGGTATAGAAAAAATTGACTATCTGGCCGAGAGCGCTTCTAAAATGCTTGGCTGGGCTGCTTTCTGCCTTGCCTGGAGCCCCCCTGAAGCCTGACATGAGCAGATCTTGAAGATCCCAGCCAACACAATAGACAGAAAGGAGGCCAAGATCGTGGATATGGAGGTCACCATCCAAATGGGCCTTGCGGACCTCAGGAGTATATATCTTGTTCAGCCAATAATTTTTTGAAATTTCGCTGGAGATGTAGTTGTTGAGCCCCTGAAGGGAATAGGCCATATTGCTGTTTTCCTTGACCTTCCAGTCCATCTTTTCAAGATAGCGTTCGATGAGATCCACGTCCGCCTTCTGAACCATTTCCCTTATTCTGGCATGCTGGTCACGATATAGAATATAGGCCTTGGCCGTACTTTTAAAAGGAGATGCAAGCAGCACCTCTTCAACAAGGTCCTGCACGTCCTCCACGCCAGGAAGACCATTTTCGCCGCTGTAGATGGCCTGAATGAGGTTTAAAACACGCACAGTAAGGCGTTTTGCCTCAGTTTCTCCAAATTCTCCAGTCGCTCTCCCTGCCTTTAAAATGGCCTTTGTGATCTTGTCAGCCTCAAAGACAACCCTTCTGCCATCCCGTTTAACAATATAAGCAAAGGGCGATGATAGATGATTTTGCTGTTCAAGACTCTGTTGTTGCATCATATGTACCACTCCTCTCATACCAAGGCTTTGCCGTTGAAATTTCACTTTTTCGACATGCATTGATTAAAACTTTTTAAAAAATTATTTGTTGAAAACACCCCAAAACACAACAAGATATTGTTGTCATATTGTTGACGCCTCTATATATAGCATAAAATCAGGAAGTCAAGGGCGGTAAGGATTTTTTTGCGTGACTTTATTAACAATGTTTTGCTATATTATGTTTAGGATTTTGGAGATGGGAATTGGTTAAAAAAGATTAAAAAATCTTGAAATTTGACTTCTTCCCAGCTACAGCTTTTTAAAACTCAATATAAAGGAGTCAAACAATGGCAGGATTTGGAGATCTCATAGGTATGGTACTTCAGGGTGGCATGGCTGCTAAGTCAGCACCCAATAGATTAGAAAATGCACTCAACAAAAGCGGCCTTGGTCAGTCAGAGGGTATGCTAGGCCAAATATTGGGAAGCCTTGCAGGTCAAACCCAAAGCCACCAACCTGGTGGGGCAGGAGGAGGCATGCTTGGCGGATTAATGGATATAGCCAAGGATATGCTGGCTGGCGGAGGCCAGAGGACATCTCAAAACCCCTTAGCCTCTGGTGGGCTGGGAGCATTAGCAGGAGCCCTTTTTGGGGGCGGTTCACGATCAGGTGGTGCTCTCAAAGGGGCTGCAATCGGTATTATTGCCAGTTTGGCAATGCAGGCATTCAGAAACATGAACCGTAAGCCTCGGGGCTCTTCCATGGGATTTATGGATAATGAGCTTCCCCTGGGAGCAAGGCCACCTCAGAACCCTCAGGAAGAACAAGAACTCGAAAACACAGCAGCTATTATATTAAAGGCCATGATCAATGCTGCAAAGGCAGACGGCCATATCGATGAAAAAGAAATGGAAAAGCTTCTTGGAAAGCTGAAAGAATCTGGAGCAGATCCAGAGATGCAGCAGTTTGTGCTTCAAGAAATGCAAAAGCCTTTAGATTTGGATGAACTCGTTAGGGCTATCCCTGATGAGGCAGTAGCAGCTCAGGCATATCTGGCAGCGCTTTTTACCATTGAAGTGGATACTGAAGCAGAACGGCAGTTTCTTAATGAATTGGCCAACCGCACTGGTTTAGATCAAGGCGTAGTCAATCAGCTGCATCAAATGGTTGGGCTAGCATAACATTTTTAATAAATGTTGTTATCTCAAGGGCTGCTTATGCAGCCCTTTTTTGTTAGAGTCTAGTCCACTCTTCTTTCATTAATGATCAGATCTTACACCCCATACATAAAAATGTTTACCCTTTTTAAGGCCTACACCAACAGCGCCTTTGTACATATAAAGTGCCCAAGACCAAGACGGATCATAAATACTGGTAGTTGACGACCAGTAAAATTCCCGCACGTTTTTAAAAGGATGATCTTTGGGAAGGGCCGGAGTATGTCGAGAACAATCTACCAAAGACTCAAGCTCGTTAATATTGGGCAAGCGCCAATCTGAATAGCCTGCCAGTTTATTTAAGTTTATCTCTTTGATTACCTCAAAGGCCTCCTGCCACGTGGTAAGGCCATGGGCAAGGTCAGCACTTTGAGTCCAGATCAGGCCAGTAAGCCTGTCTTCAATTGCCAGCCCGCACAGTTTGAACCTGGGTGCAGGCCATGAAACTCCATATCTGAACATGCCGTCCTGGCCAGTGCCTTCACAAGGGGTTTTGCCTCCTTCAGCATCAAAACAAGCATCCTGGCCAGTTGCAGGCAGGATTTCAGATGTTCCTCGCACAGGCCACAAGAGATATTCCTGATCCTTGCGGCCATAAAACATCCTTGCCCCGCCTAGATGGATATACCAAGCATATTTGGTATTTATGGCTGCAGTAGTTGAAGTCCAGTACCAGCCATGAAACACATTTTCAAATGGATGGCCTGGAGGAAGCACAGGGTTCATAGTTTCCATGTGAAGCAGGCTGCGCAATTCCTTGCGGTTGGGCATGCGCCAGTCTCTGAAGCCTTCGTAGCCAATTTCATTCAGGTTTTTCACAAAGGCCAGAGCAGCTTCCCACGTCATCGGAAAGCCATTGATGTTTGCATCCTTTGACCAGACAAGCCCAGTAAGCCTATCTGTGACAAGCCCCCCTGAAACATCAAATCTCGGCTCAGGGGCATGGATACCAACCTGGTATTCACCATCCTGCCCCGTACCTTTGCAGGGTATCTGATTGCCAATCACATCATAGCATCTTATTTGCCCTGTTTTTAAGATATATCTTGCCTTTAACATTTTGCTAAATAGAAAACCGTTTGAGCCTCAAGGCGTTGGCAACAACCGAAACCGAGCTGAAACTCATGGCTGCTGCAGCAATCACAGGAGAAAGCACAATGCCGAAGTTTGGATAGAGCACGCCAGCTGCCACAGGCACGCCAAGGGCGTTATAAACAAAAGCAAAAAATAGGTTCTGCTTGATATTGCGCATTGTTG
>JAMOVF010000012.1 GCA_027061625.1 Deltaproteobacteria bacterium | reverse complement strand
CTGAAGATTTTGTAAATGCGTTTTTTAAAGGGCTGATCAACAAACTGGCTTATGCAGGGGCAACACTTGTAGGCGGAGATACCATATCAAGCACAGGACCGTTGAATATAACTGTTACAATTATAGGAGAAACAGATTTAGACAACTTTCTTTCACGGGATATGGCCAAGCCGGGAGAGCTTATCTTTTGCTCTGGCTATCTCGGCCAGGCAGCGCTCGGCCTAGAGTGGTTAAAAAAGCATGGCCGCACATATGGCAGTGGCTGCAAACATTCCTTAAAAAGGTTATTTTTGCGCCATTTGATGCCAGAGCCTAGAATTGAGCTAGGTAAGGCATTAGCAAAGTCTGGGCTGGCAAGATGCGCTATAGATGTATCAGACGGCCCGGCTACAGACTTGGCCCATATATGCAAAAAAAGCGGAGTAAAGGCTATTTTAAACAAGGCTGCTTTGCCAATATCCAGGGCCTCAAAAAAAGTAGCATCAGCACTTAATATTAATCCTCTTGAACCTGCACTTAGAGGCGGAGAGGACTTCGAGTTGATATGGACGGCTAAACCAAGCAAGCTGCAAGAAATATCAAAAATTGCTGCCAAGCTCAATCTCAATGCCTTTGTAATCGGCAAAGTCGAAGAAGGAAGCGGCGTATGGCTTCGTCAGGAGAGCGGGCATCAAATAGAAATTTCCTACCAAGGATATGAACATCAACTCTGATTTAAGAGAAGAGCAGTTCAGTATTGTCTTATTAGACAAATTGATTCAAATTAAGGCCTTTTTTAAGAATCGTTATCTGATCCATTTAAGCCTGTCTTTAGTGGCTGATGCGCCCCAAAATAGAGACCATCCTTTGGGAAACAAGTTATTAAACCTTCTTAAAGGCAGGAAGTCTGAATTAAAGCAAATTGTATATAATCTGCATGGCACTCCTTTTCAATTAAAGGTATGGCATGAAACCATGAAAATTCCCCATGGAACCACTGTTACGTATGGACACATTGCCAATGCCATCGGCTGTGGAAGCCCCAGGGCCGTAGGCCAGGCATTAAACAAGAATCCTCTTCCCATCATAGTGCCTTGTCACAGGGTAATTGGGAAAAATGGAAAATTAACTGGCTTCTCAAGCGGGCTTCACATTAAAAAGTTACTATTGTTAACTGAACAAAATTTTTGTGCTCAATAAGACTTGTACTCAAGCTTTGTTTGCAAACCCCTATTTCATATATTCCTTCAAAACGCGCATAAAGGCCTCTTAATAAAATTGCGTACAATTTCCTGCTGATATTCCTCCCTCACCTTGACGCCATGAAGTCTCGTATATAGCGTATCTTTAACAATGAAAGCATTGAAACCTAAGGAGGAAAACAGCATGAAAAAAATTGCAATAAATGGCCTAGGCAGAATAGGGAGACTGGTCCTTAGGCACTATATGGACATGAAACCAGACTCTTTTGAAATAGTTGCTGCCAACGATTTGGTGCCAGCTGACGATTTAGCCTATCTCATAAAATATGATTCCGTGCACCGTAAGGCCCCTTTTGATGTGTCTTGCGGTGATGATTACATTCAGCTTGATGATAAAAAGATCACCATTTTTTCAGAAAGAGAGCCTGCGAATCTTCCCTGGAAGGAACTTGGCATAGATATAGTTATAGAATGTACCGGAATTTTCACAAAAAGGGAGCTTGCTGCCAAACATATAGAGGCAGGGGCTAAGCGCGTAATCATAAGTGCCCCTTCCAAAGATGCCGACTGGATGGTTGTGCTTGGTGTCAACCAAGATGAATTTGACCCTGAGAAACATTTTGTAATATCCAACGCCTCCTGCACCACCAATTCCCTTGCGCCGCCACTAAAAATTTTGAACGATAAATTTGGAGTAGAAAAGGTCCTGGTTACCACTGTTCATGCATATACTGCCTCACAAGGGTTAGTGGACAAACCTGCTAAAAAGAGAATCAGGGGCAGGGCGGCTGCCGTCTCCATTATACCGACCTCCACAGGAAGCGATATCGCCACAACTAGGGTTTTGCCTGAACTGGAAGGCAGGGTAAGAGCACTGGCAGTGCGGGTGCCTCTTCCAGATGGAGCCCTTACGGACATTAGTGCTGTGCTGAAAACCAAGGTGACAGAAGAAATGGTTAACGAGGCATTCAAAGAGGCTGCATCTGGGCCTTTGAAGGGCATCTTGGATTATACTGAGGAAGAAGTTGTCTCTATAGACATCATAGATGATCCCCATTCAGGCATTGTGCATGCACTTTCTACCAGGGTGGTTCAGTCAGATACAGTTAAAGTGCATGTTTGGTATGACAATGAATATGGCTATTCAAGGCGCCTGCTTGATCTGATTGAGGCCCTTGATCTTTGATTGAAGTTTCACGTCTTTTTAGTTGGGCAGGAGGGCGTTAAGCCTGCCCACACCTTCCCTCAAGGGGGAATTTAAGGGGATAACCATGAAAATTTTGGTATACAGCGCCCAATCGTATGACAAAGATTTTCTCAACAAGGCTAACAAGGATGGTGTTTGTGACTTTCATTTTACAGAGGCCCAATTAAAGCCCGATTCGGTGGTAATGGCCAAGGGCTTCGAGGGAGTCTGTTGTTTTGTCAATGACGACCTCAGTAAACCAGTTCTTGAGAAACTAGCCTCATACGATATTAAACTCGTGCTCTTGCGATGCACGGGTTTCAATAATGTTGATCTGGAGGCTGCAGAAAAATTGGGCATAACTGTCATGAGAGTAGCTAAATATTCACCCTATTCTGTGGCAGAATTTACAGTTGGATTAATGCTCAACCTAAATCGAAAAATTCACAGGGCCTATATGAGGGTAAAGGAAGAGAATTTCCTCCTGGACGGACTAATGGGTTTTGATATGCATGGAAAGACAGTGGGGATTTTAGGCACAGGCAAGATTGGAACAGTAGTGGCTAAAATCCTAGGTCCAGGCTTTGGCATGAACGTCCTTGCCCATGATCTTGAAGAAAATCCAAAAGTTAAAGAATATGGAGGGACCTATGTGGAGCTTGATGACCTGCTCAGAAATTCCGACATTGTAACTCTCCATATTCCCCTTACTCCTGACACCTATCATCTCATTAATAAAGACAAACTGGCCCTGATGAAAAAAGGGGCATTCCTTATAAACACAAGCAGGGGTGCTGTAGTGGACACTAGAGCGCTTATTGACAGCCTCAAAAAGAAACATATTGGAGGTGCAGGACTTGACGTTTATGAAGAAGAGGGGGACATCTTTTATAAGAACCTTTCTGAGGAGATCATTGATGACGAAGTCTTTCTACTGCTGCTCACCTTTCCCAACGTTATAGTTACAGGGCATCAGGCCTACTTTACCAAGGAAGCCCTTACTCATATTGCAGAAACAACCATCAAGAATGTGAAAGACTTCCTTGCCAATAGGACCAACGAAAATGTCCTGGTTGCCAGCAAAGTAATAAAAACTATGCAGCCTTGAGATTCACATGCAAGACCTAAACGATGAAAAGGACAAAGAATAATTATGAAAAGCAAGCTTCCGTGGCAAAAACCAAAACCAAAATATGAGGAACCAGAAGTAGATAAACTGCTTGAACGGATCTTTAACAGCCCTTCCTATAAACTCGCCATTGAAGATGTGGATTTTTTACTCAGCGACCCCACAAGGGGCGTGAGGCTTCAGCTTGACTATCTCAAGCCTGAGCTGCTCATGAAAGAGCATGGCATCAAACGCACTATTGTTGTTTTTGGAAGTGCGCGCATCAAAGAGCCGAAAACCGCTTTGAGCTTGCTTGAGAAAATCAAAAAGAAACTGGAAAAAGATACCAATTCTAAAAAGCTTTTAAAAGAGCTTAGAATTGCAGAAAAGATGATGGAAAAGAGTATCTATTATGAGGAGGCGAGAAATTTTGGCCGCTTGGTTGGAGAGGCCGGTAAGGGGCCCAAAGATAATACGCTCATAATCATGACAGGAGGAGGCCCAGGCATAATGGAGGCAGCTAATCGTGGAGCCTTTGACGTAGGAGCAAAGAGTATTGGGCTCAACATCCTGCTGCCTCATGAGCAATTTCCCAATCCATACATCACTCCAGAGCTCTGTTTTCAGTTCCACTATTTTGCCATG
>JAMOVF010000011.1 GCA_027061625.1 Deltaproteobacteria bacterium | reverse complement strand
GATCCAAATCTCCAAGCACTAGTGGACGCCAAAACGCCTGCGGTTACAATCTTTGGCAAGACATGGGATGTCCATGTGCGCGATGCCCTCAGGGTCTCCCTGGAAAGGAATCTCGAACTCATAGAAAATTCCCTCGGATGGCTTAGACAGCGGGTGGAGACGCTTTTCTACGATGCAGAGCACTTCTTTGATGGCTTCAAGGCTAACAAAGAATATGCACTGAAGACATTGCAGAAGGCCGTTGATGCCGGAGCTGAATGCCTGGTTCTCTGTGATACCAACGGCGGCACGCTGCCCCATGAGCTTTCAGAAATAGTAAAGGAAGTTGCCAAGGAGATGGGGCCAGATGTCAAGCTTGGAATCCACTGCCACAACGATTCAGAGGTTGCCGTGGCAAACTCCCTGGCTGGCGTGCAGGCTGGCTGTGTGCAGGTGCAGGGCACCATGAACGGCTTTGGTGAACGGTGCGGAAATGCAAATCTGTGCTCCATTATTCCAGCCCTGGTATTGAAGATGGGCTATGAATGCAGTGCAGGCAAGAACCTGAAGAACCTTACCAGCACCTCGCGCTATATTTGCGAGATAGCAAATCTGCCTCCCAACAAATATCAGCCCTATGTAGGGGCCAGTGCCTTTGCCCATAAGGGAGGAATCCATGTTAGCGCAGTGATGAGGAACCCTGAGACCTATGAGCACATAAGGCCTGAGCTTGTAGGCAACGTCCAGAGGATTCTTGTTTCAGATCTTTCTGGCAAAAGCAATGTGCTGGCCAAGGCCAAACAGTTTGGCCTGGACCTGGACAGCTCCGATCCTGTGCTAATGGACATTGTGGCAAAACTCAAGGAGCTCGAGGCCATGGGATTTCAGTTTGAAGGGGCAGAGGCCTCCTTTGAACTCTTGATGCGCAAGGCTGCAGGTTCCTTTAAGAAGAAGTTTGATCTCCTCGGCTTCAGGGTGATTGACCAGAAGGTTAAGGAGGATGAGCCTCCCCAGGCAGAAGCCACGGTGATGGTCCAGGTGGGTGGGCAGGTAGAGCACACAGCAGCCGTGGGCGATGGCCCTGTAAATGCCCTGGACAATGCCATAAGGAAGGCCTTGGAAAAATTTTATCCCGAATTGAGCAACATGAGCCTTAGAGACTATAAAGTGCGTGTTTTACCAGGAGTGGCTGGAACTGGCGCAAAGGTACGGGTCTTGATCGAGTCCAGTGACAATGGCGACAAATGGGGCACTGTGGGTGTTTCCCACGATATCATTGAAGCCAGCTGGCAGGCCCTTGTGGATTCTATCCGCTATAAACTCATGAAATCTGAACAGGAGGGCAAAAAGTAGAAAGCCGCAACCATGTGCCCACACCCATCAGCCTGATACTGTTTTGGGCCTTTGTGGCAGCATTATGCACGCTGACTGCCTGGCTTTTATCTGGCCGCTCATATCATAACGGTTGGAATCTGCCCTCAGAAGCAGTCTCTGAAGCTCCCAAGAGCCCTGAGACTGCCCATCTTTTTTTAAGGCCTATTGATATAAACCATGTATCTATGGAAGGTCTTAAAGTGCTTCCGGGCATAGGGCGCACAAGGGCTGAAAAAATGTTACAATACAGGGAAAATAGAGGGCCTTTTTTGCATAAAGATGAGCTGCTCAACCTGGATAATCCTATTCCACCAGGCTTGATAAATAACTTATGGCCTTATATTACTGTTAAGTAAGAAATTTTTTTAGAATACAGGAAATAATATGGGAAACAATAATATAACTCCATCTACTGCAAAAATACTTGCCATGGCTGGCAAGGGAGGCACAGGTAAAACAACATTGTCTGCCCTTTTGGTGCGCTATCTTGTGGAAAATGACATGGTGCCTGTCCTATGTGTGGATGCAGATGCCAATGCCAACCTTAACGAGCTGCTGGGCCTGGAGGTTGAAAAGACCCTTGGTGAAATAAGGGATGCCATGAAGACAGAAACCCCGCCTGGCATGACAAAGAATGAATATATGGAGATGCAGATAAACCAGGCCATAATAGAAACCAAGGGCTTTGACCTCCTGGTGATGGGGCAGCCTGAGGGGCCGGGCTGCTACTGCATGGCCAATTCCATTCTGGCACAGGTAATGGAAGGGCTGGCAAAGAGCTACAAACACATGCTGGTAGACAATGAAGCAGGCATGGAGCATCTCAGCCGGCTCAATCTGCGGGATATAGACACCCTTTTTGTGATATCAGACCCATCCTCAAGGGGCGTGCTAACTGCTGCACGAATTGCCGACCTTACCAAGGCGCTTCAGGTCAATGTGCGCCAGAAGGTGCTGATAGTGAACAGGGTTCCAGCAGATGTGCCAAAGGCCCTGGCAGACCAGATAGAAGAAGCGGTAGCCAAGACTGACCTTGAATTTGGCGGTTATGTTCCAGCAAGCAACGTCCTTTTTGACTATGAAGTACAGCAGAAACCCCTGCTTGATATGCCTGCTGATACAGATGCAGTAAAGGCAGCCTATGAAATATTTTCCAAGTTCATACCCAAAGAAGACTAACATTAATGGCCAACTCCCCTGCAACCAAAAAGACTAAGATAATTTGCATAGCAAACCAGAAAGGGGGAGTTGGCAAAACCACCACGGCAGTCAATCTCTCAGCAGCCCTTGCCATGCACAAAAAAAAGATACTCCTGGTAGATTGTGATGCCCAGGCAAATGCCACGAGCGGATTGGGTATAAATTTTCAGGAAGACAAGGGCTGGCACCTTTACCACGTTATTACAGGAATGGTAGGGCCTTCCAAGGCCATAAGAAAGACGGAATTCAACAACCTCTATCTGCTTCCTTCGCATCCAGACCTTGCAGGCATTGAAGTGGAGCTGGCAAGCAAAGAAAGGCGGGAGGAGTGTCTGAAAAGGGCATTAAAGCGGGTTGAAGGCTTTGATTACATATTTATTGACTGCCCGCCATCCCTTGGCCTGATAACCTTGAATGCATTGACTGCCTCTGATTCCATATTGATACCGCTTCAATGTGAATATTATGCCCTGGAAGGTTTAAGCCAGCTGGTGCACACCATAAAGCTGGTCAAACGCACCTATAACCCTAAGCTCCATATTGAAGGTCTGCTTTTAACCATGTACGATTCACGGATGAGGCTTTCATACCAGGTGGCCCGGGAAGTACGCACTCATTTCAGGGAATTGGTTTACATGAGTTCTATCCCGCGGAATGTGCGGTTAAGCGAAAGCCCCAGCCACGGGAAGCCCATATTCAACTATGATCCCCGTTCCAGGGGAGCTGAAAGCTACTTGGCCCTGGCCAAAGAATTTCTGAACAAGCAGAGGAGAGGGTGAAAAAGAAAAAGTCAGGTTTAGGAAAGGGGCTTGGAGCCCTTTTGACCCAGGAAGATATATATGAGGCAGGCAGTCCAGGCTTTTTCCTCTGCCCCATAGAAAAAATCAAACCGAATCCATTGCAGCCCCGTCAGAGCATGGATGACCACTCCCTGGATGCCCTGGCCAAATCCATAAAAGATAATGGAATACTCCAGCCCCTGGTGGTTTCAGAGACGGACTCAGGCTATGAGCTCATTGCTGGGGAACGCCGCTGGCGCGCTGCCCAGCGGGCAGGGCTCCGTTCTGTTCCAGTGGTCATCAAAAATGTCAGCCCTTCTGAGGCACTGGAGCTTGCCCTTATTGAAAATATCCAGCGGGAAGACCTGAATCCCTTGGAAGAGGCCCAGGCCTATGAAAGGCTGATAAATGAGTTCGGCCTTACGCAATCTCAAGTGGCTGCCAAGGTGGGCAAAAAGCGTTCAACCGTGGCCAATGCGCTGAGGTTGCTACAGCTTCCTGATTATGTCAAAGAAGATTTGGCAGACGGAATCCTTACTCCTGGACATGCCCGGGCAATTCTCTCCCTAGAAACACCTGAGCTTCAAAGGATGCTCAGGGATGCAATAATAGACAAAGAATTGAGCGTCCGCCAAGCAGAGGCCTTGGCCCGCAGCCTTGCAAAGAGCGGCGGCAAGCCAAAGATGCCTCCAATGCCCGATCCAGACATCCAGCGTTTGTGTGAAGAACTTTCTGAAGTTATTGGGGCACAGGTATCCATAAAACTCACCAAAAAAGGCGGCCGTCTCCAAATTTCCTGCACTGATCCTGAACAATTTGAAAAAATAATAGAACAGCTCAA
>JAMOVF010000010.1 GCA_027061625.1 Deltaproteobacteria bacterium | reverse complement strand
CATTATGACTCCGGCCTCTTCAAGGGAACTGTAAGCCATGTTCAATACAGAGCGCATATATTCTCCGCGGCCTATTTCAAAAAAGCGCATGTAGCGCCCATAATAGACCACACCACCTGCATCTGTATCAGCATAGACCACCCTGTAAGGATGATCATGTATTGGCTCTACAAGTTCCAGGACTGGCTTCACAATGGACACTTTACTTCTTTTTGGGATTAAGCTCTACTTCCCTGGGCTGCACCCCTATGAATCTCTGCATCAACATGTGGCCTTGCTCAATTTGGATAGCTGATTTTTCAGCTTCTTTTTCGCAAAAGGCTCCACTATTTTCTTTGTTCTGTGGATTCATGTTATCATATATTGCAAAGGGCACTGGGAGCGGTGCATGAGTTCTCATTTTAATTGGGGTAAAGTGATCTGTGGTAAGAAGTATCCGGTAGCTTCCCCCCATTTCCCGCAGTCCGTCCATGATAATTGAAACGACTTCTCTGTCGAAACGTTCAATGGCTTTTATCTTGGCCTTGAGGTCGCCCATGTGGCTTGCTTCATCCGGGGCTTCCACATGGAGAAAGACCAGTTGCTTATCCTTGATTGCCTTTAGTGCTGCTTCGGCCTTTCCCCGGTAGTTTGTGTCAAGATAGCCTGTGGCTCCAGGCACTTCTATTTTTTCGAGCCCTGCCCATACGCCGAGGCCTTTTATCAAGTCAACAGCTGCAATTACAGCGCCGTCAATGTCGTAAAGCTGTTTGAAGGTGGGCATTACAGGCCTCCTGCCTTGTCCCCAGGGCCATAGGGCATTGGCTGGATTTTTCCCTTCCTTTTTCCGCTTTTCATTTACTGGATGGCGGTGAAATAAAGTTATGGCCTTTGTGAGCAAATCATAAAGGAGCGGTTCCTCTTCATAAACATGCCAGGCCTCTGTAACGTCCATTCCTGTAAAGTCATGAGGCGGGACAGTGGCCAAACCTTCCGGCCCGCCGCGCCATAGCAGCAGGTGGCGGTAGCTTACCCCAGGAAATAATTCAAAGGATCTTGTATTCACCAGAGGCTTTAGGTCATTCAAGAGTATTTGGGCCTCTTCAGTGGATATGTGGCCTGCACTATAATCAATCATCATGATGCGGCCTTCCCTGAATGCAAGGGTGACCATGTTGCAGCGAAAGGCCACATCTTCCGGGTTCATCTGAACCCCCATGGCTGCTGCCTCCAGGGGACCGCGCCCAGTGTAAAACTTGGCCGGGTCATAGCCCATAAGGCTCATGTTGGCCACATCGCTGCCTGGCTGAAAACCTTCGGGTATGGTCCTTACTGTTCCAAGTTCTCCCAGTTTGGCAAGGCGATCCATGGCAGGCGTGCGCGCATATTCCAATGGAGTCTTGCCATCCAGCTGATCAATGGGAAAATCACCCATTCCATCTCCCACCAGGATCACATATTTTGATGAGGGTAGCTCTATTGGGGGTATCTCTTTTTCTTCAATATTAGTCTGAACCACTTTTGGCCTCCTGAACAGGATCTATTCTGCGCCCTCAAGGCTTTTTAGGTCTTCTATACGAATAACCACTGTACGGTCTTGCACAATATCCAGATTGTCGATTTTGCCCAGGGCCTTCTGCACATTTTCCTCTTTGGCCTCATGGGTAAGCATTACGATAGGGACTGATTTTTCTGTGCCACGCCCTTTCTGCACCACGGATGCGATACTTATGGAATATTCTGCCAGCACTCCAGATATCCGCGCCAACACTCCAGGCTGGTCAATGGCAGCAAAACGGAAATAGTAGCGTCCAGACAAGGATTCCATAGGCCGTTTTTTTAGTTCTGTAAGTTTATCAAAGGGCAGGCCAAGGCTTGGTATTCTGTTGAGCGCATTCATTCTGATGTTTCTTGCAATGTCAACAACGTCGGCTACGACTGCGCTTCCTGTGGGCATCTGCCCAGCACCCATGCCATATAAAAGCACTTTACCAACTGAATCACCTATAAAATAAAAGGCATTGTAGGCGCCATCTACTTGGGCAAGCAAATGGCCTATTGGAACCATAGTTGGGTGAACCCGCAGCTCTATTTCATCATTTACTGACCTTCCAATGGCCAGCAGTTTGATGTGGTAGCCAAGTTCCTTGGCAAAGGCCATGTCTATGGGCGATAAACGCGAGATGCCTTCAATATCTACATCATCCAGCGTGGCAGATGTGCCAAAGGCCAAGGTTGCCAATATTGCCAATTTGTGGGCAGTGTCTATTCCCTCTATGTCATAAGTGGGGTCAGCCTCGGCATAGCCATGGGCCTGGGCTTCCTTTAAAACATGATCAAAAGGCAGGCCTTCATCGGTCATTCTGCTCAATATATAATTGGCGGTGCCATTCATAATTCCCATGACCGTATGGATATTGTTGGCTACCAGGCCCTCTTTCACTGATTTAATAACAGGAATTCCCCCTCCAACACTTGCCTCAAAACCTATTTCAACATTGTTTTTGGCTGCCGCACCAAAAATTTCAGGTCCATGAGTGGCAAGCAGGGCTTTATTGGCTGTAACCACATGTTTGCCCCGTTTTATAGCTTCTAAAATAAAGCTTTTTGCTGGTTCAGTGCCTCCAATAAGCTCTATGACTATTGAAATTTCAGGATTCTCAAAGATGTCATTGATGTTTGTAGTCAAGAGAGATTCAGGCACCGGAAATCCCCGGTCTGAAGTTATATCTTTGTCACATATAGCAACGAGCTCAATGGGAACTTGAGCCCTGGAACTCAAGAGCTGTTTTTGTTCAAGTAGTATCCTGGCAGTGCCGCTGCCAACAGTTCCAAATCCAATAAGCCCAACCTTTATCGATTTTTCCATCGGATCAACTTCCCCTTTTGAAATCATATGGTGATATTGATGCGTGCCACACTATAACTAAGAGGGCATGAGCGTCAATCATAATGACACCAAGGCCATGTATAGCTGCCTGATAGCTAAACCAGCCAATCAGGGCTTAATCCACCAGTACTGTTTTTTCTGTAAGGCAACCAGGCGAGGCCGAACATATCCAGGGAAATATCGCTGCTTTTGGCGCGTACATATACTTCCTCAATCTGAATTGAATCTGCCAAATGGGCCAGCTCAATCTTTTCAATTTCCTGCTCCAGCTGCTGCTGCAGTTCCTCCAGCTGCTGTTTGAGCATTTTGACCTTTTCCTTTGCCCTTTCCACATCCATGGCCTCTTTACGCATTCGGCTAGCGGAACGCATGGCCGTTCCCATGCGGGAGACAGATGTTGATGAGATTCGTTTGCGCCCTAGAAAGGCTCCCAAGAGAGCTGCACCAAAGGAGATAACGGTTTCAAGCTTTCTGGATTTTGCTTGGTCCTCTTCCCGCTGAATGGCTTGTTCAGCCTTTAAAAGGCGTTCCTTAAGCGTATTAAATTTTTTGGCGTAGCGTTTTCTCAATTTTTCGATTTTTATATCTCTCTTTTCCCGCAGAATCTGCATAAGCCGGGAACGGAAAGCTGCTTCGCTCTCACCGGGAAGACTTATGGCCTTTAGCGCCTTGCAGCGGTATAACCGGAGCGGCCTGTTCTGCCTTATCCACCTGAGCATATCCTTTGCCCATTTGCGGTATGAGGATGGCTTTAAGGCTGCAGCAGGCAGTGGTTCAAAACGGCTTCCAGGCAAGGGCTCCTTCTCACAATCTTCTGAAGACAAATCCGCAGTAAAGGCAGAGTCCCAGTCCACATTTACAGGCCCTTCCTCATGAAGAGGCGCCAAAACACAGGTTTGCTCCTCTTTGTCTATGCCAAGTTTTGCATTCTTATAATAAATTCTGGCCAGCCCAATCAGTGCGGGCATATAAAGTATTCCTTGGCCGGCTCCAGATGGTGGAAGATATACAACATTTATATCCGCAGGCAGTATGGGAGGCTCGCTTCCCGCCTCTTTTTTTTCTGGCAAAGCCTGGGAAGTGCTTTTTTGTTCAGTTGCGGGAGGCTTGGCCGTTTCTGGCACAGTTGATTCTGGTTCTTTGTGAGCAAGCCTTTTGATCTGTTCCCTGGTCAGAGGTCCACTCAAGTAAGACAAGACCCAGCGTGTTTGAAAGGTAATGGGAGCGGCATCGTGGACATTGTGAAGTAAAAAAACCCTTTTTTCCAAGCCTGCCAGCGTTTGTTCCATCTGGGCTGAATCAAAGTTGGAGCCCGCAGCTGCACCCTCAAGCCCTTCAAGCACTCTT
>JAMOVF010000009.1 GCA_027061625.1 Deltaproteobacteria bacterium | reverse complement strand
TCAGGCGGATCAGCCTCATAATCTTCGCTTGTAGTAATAATCTTTTGCGCATATATGAGCCTATTTTGATCTGGGTCAAACATATAGGCCACCTTGAAAAGGCCTCCAGTAGCAGAGCCCATTGGGACATGGGTAGTAAAAAAAACAAGACTGTGCTCTGTGCCTTCAAAGCCGTCAACTCCATGTGGAATTATATTGGAAATTGTCTTAGGACCTCCAAATGGCATTGCCTTACCTTTTTGGGAGGGTGTAAAGAGCATGAAAGAAGCCTTTAATTGTTTTGAGAGCAGGCTCTCCACTGCTGATTGGGCTACCAGATACCTGTTGCGTTCTTTGCTTCTGCTCCAGGACTGAAATCCCGTTCTCAGCACCATGCTGAGAACCAGCACCACCATTGCCGTTAAGGTAATAGCAATCAGGAGTTCCAAAAGGGTAAAGCCCTTTGGATCTGAGAGGCAAAATGATGCTCTATTTTCCCTTATTCGGGTGATCGACGTAGAGAGGTTCATTGCACCTGTTTCATCAGAAAAGATGTACTAAATTTAGGCTTTTTGCCCGGGGGGATAATTGTCAAATTCACCTTCTGCAAATTATCGTCATCAATAATTATTGGGGCTTCTTCCCCTCCATCAGCGCTCAGAATGGTCAGTTGAACATCATCCAAGGTAATTTCATATTTCCATCCAGGATGGCCTTCAAAATCTCCTGTTCCATTTTCCAGAGGCCTTTCTTCAGAAGAAAGTTCATACAGAAGCCTTTCTGCCAGCTGGGCCGCCTCTTTGGCCAAAATCCCGCGCGCAGCCTGACGGTGGCCCAGGGCAAACCCCGACAAGATCACTCCAATGGATATTCCCACCAGTGCAACGGCCACTAGAACTTCCATTAAGGTAAAGCCCTTGCTGTCTGAATAGAAATGAATGGGCATAACCATCCTAGCTTTCCCTTCGGGAAGTAATTATCCCCAAGAGGCGGCTGATCGTAACTCTTTCGATCTGTCCATCTTCCAGCTTTAAATCAATCTCGCCACCGCTGGAGCTGGCATCTGGAAAAAAGATTATCCCAAATTTGTTTTCGCCAAATTCTGATATGCCTTCTCCCTCAATCTGGACTCCCTCTGGTATCTTCTTTTTCTTTTTGGCATCCAGATAAAAGGTGCGTTCATTTCCATCTATAACAAAGCGGACGGCAGTGCCGCGGCCAAGACTTGCAGCCCGGGCCCTGTTTAATCCCTGGATAAAATCGTTGATAAATCTCTTTTCTTCAGATTTGAGTATACCGCTTCCAACTGAAGTGAAAATTAGACCGCTCAAAAGCCCTATAAGGACCATAACTACTAAAAGCTCAACCAGGGTAAAGCCGCCAGCCTTAGAAGCCCACATCGTTTATACCAAAGATTGCAAGAAGCATGGATAGAATGATGCCCCCTATTATGATGCCCATGACCACAATGGTTATGGGCTCGATCATGGAGAGAAAGATTTTTGTATCTGACCTTACTTTCTCATCTAGATCATCTGCTATTTTGAGCAGCATTGCGCCAAGTTTTCCTGTTTCTTCGCCAACAGCCACTAAATGGATAACGAGGGATGGAAATATCCCGCTTCTTTTCATTAACAGGCTCAAGTTCTTGCCTTGACGCACACCCACGTAAAGCTGATCCACAGCTTCTTGTATCCGTGAATTGGAAACCACCTCCTTGGCCAGAGACAGCCCTTTTAAGATTGGAACTCCAGTCTCAAGGAGCGTGCCTAGAGTCCGGGTGAGCCTGCCCAGTTCCACTCTAAGCAGTGTAGGGCCTATAAAAGGAATGCGCAGTTTAACGGCATCCCACCAGCGGCTTCCTTCCTCAGTGCGCAGGTAAAAACGGATTGCAACAAAGATGGCAGCGAGGCCCAAAAAGAGTGCCCACCACCATTTTTGCAGAAATGAACTAATGGATATAATAACAGCTGTTATTACTGGCATAGGCTGGTTGAGATCTTCAAAGATCTGACCAAATTTTGGAACCACAAAAATGACCAGGATAAGAATTGAGGCAATGCCCACAAGAGTCAAAATGGCAGGATAGATTGAGGCGCTTACAATGAATTTTTTTATTTCCCTGGAACGTTCAAGAAAGCTGCCAAGCCTTCTTAGAACGACATCAAGAACACCGCCAAGCTCTCCAACGCGCACCATATTTACATAGAGCTTGGAAAATGATTCTGGATAATCGGCCAGGGCCTCTGAAAGGCTTTTCCCGCCCTTGATCTTTTCCCTGATCTCCCTCACGGTTTCCTTAAGGACCTGGTCATCTGCAGAATCGAGCAAAATGGCCAAGGCGCGCTCAATGGGTATTCCTGCTTCGATGAGATCTGCCAATTCCTTTGTAAAATAGAGCAGCGCTTCCTGGCTGATGCGTTTTTTGGGCGGTCTGAACAGGGCAGCTGCCTTGTGCCTCCTCTTAAGGCGTATAGGCTGAAGCCCTTTGGCTACAAGTTTGGAAGCAAGGGCCTGTTCATCCTGCGCTTCTTCAGTGCCTTCAACCCTTTTGCCAGTTATGTCAACTGCCTCATAAAAAAAGGTGGGCATCAGTTGGTGACCCTCATCACTTCTTCAGGTGTGGTTTCGCCAGCAAGCACCTTGAGTAGGCCATCCTGCCTTAAGGTCCGCATGCCATGCTTTACTGCCTCCTCGGCGATGGTGGAGCTGTCTGCTCCTTGAAGGATCTGTCTCCGTACGGCATCATTAACTGTAAGCAGCTCAAAAATGGCTGTACGGCCAGAATAACCGGTATTGGCACAATGGTGACAGCCCTTGCCGCGCCAAATCTTGGGGGGCTCGCCTTTTATATCCAGGCCTAGCACCTGCGAAGCCTGTTCAAAAAGATCTGGAGACATTTGATATTCTTCTTTGCAGTGTGGGCATATCTTTCTCACCAGGCGCTGAGCCATAACCGCCAGCAGCGATGAAGCCAGCAGATAGGATTCCACACCCATTTCCTGCAGGCGTGTAACAGCGCTGGCCGCATCATTGGTATGCAGGGTGGAAAAGACCATGTGGCCTGTGAGGGCGGATTGGACTGCAATTTCAGCAGTTTCGGCATCCCGGATCTCTCCAATGAGTATCACATCTGGATCCTGCCTCAAAATGGTGCGCAGGGCAGAAGCAAAGGTAAGGTTGATCTTGGGTTTCACCTGGATCTGGTTTATGCCGTCAAGCTGATACTCCACCGGGTCTTCCACAGTGACGATCTTTTTATCCGGGGCGTTTATGCGATTCATGACAGCATAAAGAGTGGTGGTTTTTCCGCTTCCTGTAGGCCCAGTAACCAGTATCATGCCATAGGGGCGCTGGATCAATTCCTCAAAGGTGCCCATTATATCATTTGGAAAGCCCAAAGATTCCAGCTCAAGCTTTACCTCATCCCTGTTGAGGAGCCTTAAGACAATGCTTTCTCCAAAAAGCGTGGGCAGAGTGGAAACACGGATATCTATCTCACGGCTGCCATCCTTTACCTTGATGCGGCCATCCTGTGGAAGGCGCATCTCAGCAATATCCATTTTCCCCATAAGTTTTATTCTTGAAGTAATAGCAGGCTGGAGCCTTTTGGCTATGGTCTCCATATCCTGAAGAACACCATCTATCCTGAAACGGACCTTTAACGAATCCCTGAATGGCTCAAAGTGTATGTCTGATGCCTTTACCTCCAATGCCTGGCTTATGAAATGATTTACCAGCCGTATCACTGGCGCTTCGCTGGCAAGATCTTTTAGTTGCTCCGGATCATCCCACAACTCATCGTCAAGGCTGGCTTCTGCTTCCTCACTTTGGCCTTCTATATCTGCGTCTGCATCATACCAGCGGTAAATAGCAGATAGAATGTCTTCCTCTGCTGCACCAAGGAGTGTAACCTTCCTATGATATATATTTTCCAATATTTCTGCCAGATAGAGGTCCTCTGGATTTGCCGCTGCCACCTTTACTTCCTGATCTGTGACATCAATGGGGGCAATTTTCCACTGGCGCATGAGCTGCGAGGAAAGACCGTTTACCATGGGAGGTTTATCTGGAAAGTCAGAGGCAGCCACCTCAAAGGGCTTTGTGTCAGAGGAGATAGCTGCCTGCTCACCTTCCTGATGCTGAGCAGGCTCTGCGCCCTTTTTGTTTCCAGGCAGCAGCGATGACAGAAAATTTTTTACTGGAGAAGCTTCAGGCATAGGCTATTCCCAGCTTACAATGTCAGCGTCTTCACCTTCCCCGCCGGGTTCACCATCCCGGCCATAGCTCATCAAATCATAGTCACCATGTTCGCCAGGGCTCTTGTAGACATAATCATGGCCCCAAGGGTCCTTGGGAATGGCTTTGGGAAGATATGGGCCAGCCCAGTTTGATAATCCGCTAGGCTTTTCGCGCAGCGCCTTCAGGCCCTCTTCAGTGGTTGGATAACGGCCATTGTCCAGACGAAATTCATCCAGTGCGGCCTCAAAATTTGATATCTGAGCTTTGGCTATTTTTTGACGGCTTTTGCCGAGTTTGCCAAAAAATTTAGGGGCTACCAAAGAGGCAAGCAGGCCAATAATTATTACTACTACAAGGAGTTCTATTAGAGTAAAACCTTTTTCATTGCGCTTATCTGTCAAGCTTTTTCTTAACTTCACCGTTCCTCCAGATTCTTTTTTCATGACTTGAAATAAATAGACTTTATTATTTGGCTTTTAAATATACAGCAATTTTTATACCTTAGCTATCTTGATACCAAAAAGGCCCCTCGGAAACCTTTTTGTTCCATTTGCTGGACCATTTTGCGTGCAGCACTCAGCCTGTTTGATGCAAATATCTGTACACGGTACATATCGCCCATCTCTGTGATTTGGGGCAAAACGACCACTTTTTTATATCTTTTGGCGAGTTTGGCACGAAGGCGGTAGGCATTTTGGCGTCTTTTGAAAGAGCCCACCTGTACATAAAAATTGCCATGTTCAAAATCTGGCACATAGGTGAATTTAGGTACGCCTTTTGAAAAGGACGCCACCTCTCCCAGGGCTGTCAACCGCACCTTGGCCACACCCCGCTTCAACATTCCCAGGCGGGCAGCAGCAGAGCGGCTGAGATCAATCACCCTATTTTTAACAAAAGGGCCGCGGTCATTTATCCGAACCACCACTGACCTGCCGTTTTCCAGGTTTTCCACCTTTACCAAGGTGTTCATCGGTAAGATCTTATGGGCTGCAGTCAAGGCGTGCATGTTATAACGCTCGCCATTGGCAGTCTGTCTGCCATGAAACTTAGGGCCATACCAGGAAGCCAGGCCTGTTTCACTGTAACCAATAGCCGAAGGAAGCGGATAATAGGTCCGGCCATTTATCTTATATGGGCGCTGGGTGCCTTTTAAGCAAGGCCTATTGTAATGTTTTGTGCTTTTATATTTTGTATTTTTATGTTGCGTGACATTATTGTGGTGGGTGCAGCCATAAATCGTAAAGGGAATAAAAAAGAAAAAGAGCCATAAAATATAGTTAGTTGCCCTTTGCATGAAAATAGTCCTGTACAAAGTCCTTCAAAAGCCTGAAGGCAATTTCAAGGTCGTAAAGATGCATGGGAGGCCTTTTGCCTTTGCCTTCGGCAGTATAGAGCCTTTCCGCCTCTTTTATAGCCGTCCATGGAACCCAGCCATGTTCATCCCACAATTCCGGATCTTCTGCGCTCCAGAGGCGAAATTCAATATCATTGTTGTTTAGCCTGATATATGTCCTTAAACCCTTATTGCCTGGAATGGGATTGTAATAGACGCCAAGTTTATCTTGCACAATTTTACTCCAAAGGAAGTAGTTTAAATTTCAGTAAAAATAATTGCGCTTACCGGCAGGGTCAAGCGGAGAAGTAAAAAGGAATGTTTCAGAAAAATGGGATAATGTGTTAAGGGTTGCTACATTATTGCCAAATCAACAAGCTATTTTCTTAATCAGACTGAAACTGAAACCGAAAATATAGTGTCTGGCTATGTTGAAAAATTGGATTTTCGCCCAAGGTCTTGGCGTGGCTGCATTGAAAATAATGTTTGAAAATGCGACGCTTTTAATGGGTGTGAAGTTATATTTTTAGCATGCCTTACCCTTGAACGAAAATCCAAATTTTGAAAAGTTTAATTTTTAAGTTTTTGTTTATTATATCAACCGTTCTGCAGTCACTCCTTTTTCATTAAGCTTGTTTCCGTTTTCTCCATAGCAGGGAAAGGCCTGATAGCAGCAGCAAAACAGTGGACGGCACTGGGACAGCAGCATATTGTTTATCCAAGCGGAAACCATTAATATAAGTTAAGGCTCCATCCCCTTCTATACCAAGCCAATATATTCCGGGATCGAGCAGTAGATCCAAGCCTCCTGCATAAACTTCATGTTCGCCTTCTCCTTCAAGTTTAACTTTATTACTGCGCTTGAGCAGGGAGGTTGTGTCAGGAATTATTCCCCAATATTCATGGTTAAGGGTTTTTTCATATACTGCTAGAGAAAATTCTGACTCAGGAGTGAGGCCCTTGGGGTAGGGAATTACGGGGTTTATTGTAAGATAAAGAAATGCACCCTTAAGCAATGAACTTTTGTCAATATAAAACTGAAATGCATGCCCTCGCATATTGTAGCCTCCCGGGCCTCCAAACATGTGTGAGCCGTCCATTCCTTGTCCTGGTGCAAAGTATCCTGTGTCCAAAAGATAGGCATCTCTTAAAGGCATGGCTACTGCCGGCACTGACAGTAATAGGGTTAAAAGGACAACTGCACTAATCCCTTTCATCATTTCAACCTCCTTGTTGAAATTGTTACCCTTTAGCAGGGTAAGTTGTTAAATGATGTTTTGAATTCTTGGACCGGCTAGCGAAAGAACAGAAACGCCATTTTCCAGCCCACCCCCCATAGTGTTAAATTTTTTTCTACTATAGAATAAAAAAATTTTCAACTAGGCTATTGCCAGGCAAGTATTTGGTTTTTAATTGATCTATCTTGTTGTTTTAATTTGTTTAGTTAAGGCTTAAAAAATATTAAGGGTTGATAAAAATAATTTTAATACTGAAAAAAATTTTATAATAAAGGGGTGTTGGGGAAATCGTTGCTGCAAGGGGAGTGCAGGCACGTTCTAACCTGGGCTGGAGTGAAATTTTTCGAGGCAGCCTCAAGTTTTTCACTTTTTGGAAATTAAAGTATATATTCCTTTTGTTATGCTTTTGGAAATTGATATCAAAAATTTTGTTCTTATTGAATCAGCACGTTTAGAGATCGGGCCAGGATTTACTGCAATTACTGGCGAAACTGGTGCGGGTAAATCCTTGCTTATCAAGGCAGTTGAAATGCTAATGGGGGCCAAGGCAGATTCAGGTCTTGTGAGAAAGGGGGCAAAACAGGCAGAAATACAAGCCCTGTTTGCAGTGCCAGAATCAAGCCGTAATTTGTTGGAGGAGATTGGTCTGGAGGCGGATGAAGAAGTAATTATAAGGAGAATTATTCCTAAGGAAGGGCGCGGCCGTATATATGCCAATGGAAGCTTGGTCAGTATAAAAAACCTGAAGCATCTTATGAGAGGCCTGATTTCACTTTCAAGCCAACATGAATATCAAGACCTTTTAAACAGGGACCGCCACAGGGCGCTGCTGGATTCTTTTTGTGGCCTTGAGCAGGAATTAAGGGCCTTTCAGCATCAGTTTCAACAGATGAAACAGATTGCCTTTGAATTAAAGAAGCAGCGTAAGGTCCTGCAAAGCCGTGAGGAGGAGATGGAACGCCTTCATAAAGAAGTGGAGGCCATAAACAAGGTTGATCCCAAAGAGGGAGAAGACAGTGAGCTTGAGCAGAGGTTGCAGGTGCTTAAGGCATCTGACAGGCTGAGGCTCCTTGGTGAAGAGGTATATAGAAAGCTTTATGGGAAAAGGGGGGCGGTTTTGGAGGTGTTGGCTGATTGCCGGCAGCTTTTAACCAAGATGAGTGAATTGGACCAGAGTCTGGAACCTTTGAGCAACGAACTGGAATCATCTATTTATCAAATTCAGGAAACGGCCTATGGAATAAGGGATTATCTTGGCGGTCTGGATGTTGACCCCGGCCTCTTAAACAAAGTGGAGGAAAGGCTTTATGCCATACGCCAGCTGAAGCGGAAATTTGGCCCTGAACTTGAGGATGTGTTTGAATATAGAAAAAAAAGTGTTCAGCGCCTCAAAGAATTGGAACGTCTTGAAAATGATTTGGCGGATTTGGAAAAGGCCTTGGCTGAAAATGAGAATAAAGTGATTGATATGGCCAAGACGCTTTATAAAAAGCGGTTATCAGGCAGTGCCGAATTGGCCAAGGCAGTTGAAAAGGAGCTGGAGGATTTGCAGTTTTACAAGGCAAGGTTCAGTGCAGCCTTTCATGTGCCAGATACGCCCACCATCAAAGATATTACGCCCCAGGGCATGGAAAGAGTGGAATTTGTCTTTTCCCCAAATGTGGGGCAGGATCTTAAGCCTTTGGCTTCCATTGCCTCTGGCGGTGAGCTTTCCAGAGTTATGCTGGCCTTAAAATCTGTTTTTGCTGCAAAGGCTGGAATGGAGTCCATGGTGTTTGATGAAATAGATGCCGGCATTGGCGGCGAAACAGCGGCGAAGGTTGGGGAAAAGCTTAAAAAGCTTGCCAAATTTGGCCAGGTATTGGCAATAACCCATTTTCCACAGATAGCTGCCTTGGCAGACACCCACATTCAAGTGAACAAAAAAGTTAAAGGCGGGACCACTTTTTCAGAAATTCAAAGGCTTGAAGATGATGAGCGTATTGAAGAGCTCAAAAGAATGCTGGGGGATGAAGGGGAAGAGGCAGCATCCTTTGCAAGCCGCTTATTGAAGGAAAGTCAACAGGATGAAAATTGATAATAAGGTTAGGGCCGTTGTGCTTTTTTCTGGCGGCCTGGATTCAATTCTTGCCTGCAAGGTTTTACAGGAGCAGGGCATAGATGTGATAGCGCTCCAATGCATTACTCCATTTTTCAACTATCAAATAAAAGAGGATGAAGAGGCCTGGGCAAAACAAATTGAGGATAAATATAACATTGCCACGGTGGTGCTGGACATTACAGATGATTATTTGAAGATGCTCAAAAAACCTCCTCATGGCTTTGGCCGCTATTTCAACCCTTGCATAGACTGCAAGATATTGATGATCAAAAAGGCCTTATCCATTATGGAAGATTTGGGGGCATCTTTCATTGCCACAGGCGAGGTGATAGGCCAAAGGCCAATGTCGCAAAGGCGGGATACTCTGCGTATTATTGAAAGAGACAGCGGGGCAGAAGGTCTGCTGCTAAGGCCGCTTTGTGCCAAAAACCTTAAACCCACTCTTATAGAAGAACAAGGCCTTGTGGACCGCAGCAGGCTTCTGGCCTTGTCCGGACGGGGCAGAAAGGAGCAGATGGCCCTTGCCAGGAAATATTCTATTATAGACTATCCCAGCCCAGCTGGCGGCTGTGTATTGGCTGATCCTATTTTGTCTGAAAGATTCCGCATTTTATTGTCTATGTGGGATGATGTGGATGCCAATGATCTTCTGCTTGCTCAGACAGGCAGACATTTTCTGCTAGAAGGAGAATCATGGTTTGTGGTCGGGCGCAATCAAGCAGAGAATAGCAAATTGGTTGATTTGGTCAGAACAGGTGATCTGGTGCTTCAATATAAAGCTGGGCCTGGTCCTGTAGGTGTTATGCGCCGGTATATGAATCCGCCTCCAGTTCAGCAAGCCGCTTCTTTGCTGCTTAGATATTGCAAGGTTCCTGCAGGTCAGCTTGCTGAGGTGGTTGTAAAGGATTCTAAACATCAAGAAATTCAAATTGTAAATGCAGAGCGCTTTTCTGCTGAAGATGTTGATAGCTTAATGCTCAATAAGGTTTAGGGGAAGAGAATTTGTAAGGCGTCAATTTTTTTAAAGCAGACGCTGAGGATCTACATCGAGATCCATTCTTACAGAGGAAGGGCATAATACAGCTTTGTTCTGTAAGACATAGGAGCATGCCTTTCTAACGTCAGATATGGAAGTACCTTTTATCAAGACCTGATATCTGTAGCGGCCTTTAATTCTGCTTAACGGAGCAGGCGCTGGACCCAAAATCTCAACATCTTTGAATAGATGGCTCCTTGCCCCCTTTTTGAGGACTGAAGCAACATTGTTAGCACCTGCCTCAACCTTTCTCTTTGTTTTGCCTGAAAAGCGGAGGTTTATCAGCCGTCCAAAGGGCGGATAACTTAATGCTTTCCGCCTTGACATCTCTTCCTGGGCAAAGCCGTTGAAATCATGACCCATCAGGTATTTAAATACATAGTGATGCGGGTTGTGTGTCTGGATCACTACTTTTCCAGGCAGGGTATTACGGCCAGGCCTTCCGCTTACCTGCAATAATATTTGAAAAGTGCGTTCGGAGGCGTGGTATTCTGGGAAATTAAGGGATTGGTCAGCAGCTACTACGCCCACAAGGGTGAGATATGGAAAATCATGGCCCTTTGTAACCATTTGGGTTCCAACCAAGCAGTCAACTGCACGGTTATAAAAATTCTGCAGCAGGGTCTCCATTTTTTTTCTTGAGCTTGCTGTGTCGCGATCTAGTCGGCATATTTCCTTTTCAGGAAAGAGCTTTTTCAGTTCTGAGGCCACTTTTTGTGTGCCATAACCTGTGGCTATAGCTGATAGTCCCCGGCATTTTGGACAAACAGGCATGGCTTGATGCTCTGAGCCGCAGTAGTGGCAGCGCAGCAGTCCATCATGCAGATCTCCTTCTCCCTTCTTTTTAAGAGAACGGTGAAAGGTCATGGTCACATCGCACTCTTCGCATCTGAAGACGTGGCCGCAGTCCGGGCAGAAAACATAAGGCGCAAAGCCGCGGCGGTTCAAAAAAAGGAGCACTTGCTCCCCTTTCTCAAAGGTTGCTTTTATTTCCTGATAGAGCTGCTTAGAAAGCCAGGAAGGCCTTTTTACTTCCTGTGAATTAACCTTTGCTCCTTTCTGGGAGCGGTCCACAATTACTATTTCTGGCATAGGCCTGCCTGCTATACGCTCAGGCATTGAAATCAACTGATATTTGCCCTGCATCGCGTTGTGCATGCTGGATAGGGAAGGTGTTGCTGAGCCCAAGACAACAGCTGCATTAGACAATCTGCCCCGGACAACTGCAAGGTCACGGCCGTGATAGCGGAGATGTTCGTCCTGCTTATAAGAAGGGTCATGTTCTTCATCCACGACTATGAGCCCAATACGTTCCAGGGGAGCAAATACTGCAGATCTGGTTCCGATTATGATATTTGATTCTCCATTGCGGATTTTGGACCACTGGTTTCTTCTTTCAGAAGGCGTAAGACCGCTGTGCAGCACGCTTACGCTGCTGCCAAAACGTTTTAAAAAACGGCCTACAATCTGAGCAGTCATGGCTATTTCAGGAACCATTATAAGTGCCTGCTTGCCTTCAGCCAAAACATTTCTGGCAGCATGAATATAGACCTCTGTCTTGCCGCATCCCGTAACACCATGAAGCAAAAAAGTCTTATATTGATTTTGCTGGATTGCTTTCTTTATAAGGACAAGGGCCTTTTCCTGGTGCTCAGTGAGGGCATAAGGAGTATTTTTTTCAGACCAGGCTGCAAGTTCAGGCGCCTTTGCTCCTGGTTTGAAAGGTCTTGAAACAGCGTTTTGTCTCCCTTTATATGCAGAGATAATGCCTGGCGGCATGGCCTCTGCCACCACCATGCCAATGGGATGGAAATAGTAATTGGCTACCCATTCGAGAAACTGGAAAAGGCATTCATTTATTAGGGGGACTGCATCAAGCTGCTTAAGAATGGGTTTGATGGTGATTGATTCTGGGGGAGAGTTTTGGCATTCACCCCATACAATGCCCGCCATTTTCCTCTTGCCCACCGGGACCAGCACCCTGCTACCCTTTTCAGGCATAGGCATATCCGCAGGCAGTGCGTAGGTAAGGCAGGAGTATATGGGCAGAGGTACGATTACATCAATTAACTGTGTGCAGCCGCGGCTTGTCACTACAAATTAGAGTTTGGCAACAAGCTCTTTCAGATATTCCTTGAAAGGCCCGCCAAGCTCAGGATGCTCCAGTGCCAAGTTTACAGTGGCCTGCAAAAAGCCTAATTTGTCTCCAGCGTCATACCGGTTACCATCAAACTTATAGGCGTAAAGGGCCCGTTCTTTTCTCAAGATGTCCAGGGCATCTGTAAGCTGAATTTCCCCGCCTACGCCTGGTAGGGTCCTGTGAAGGCAATCATATATCTCGGGCCTTAGAATATAACGCCCGATTATTGCCAGGTTTGACTTAGTGGTGCCAGCAGGCGGTTTTTCAATTAACCGAGACACCTTGAATATTCCTGGTGCAACTTCCTCTCCCTCCACTATTCCATACCTGTGGGTTTCCGATTCTGGAACTTCTTGGACTGCCACCACTGATTCCTGATATTCATTAAAGACATCGAGCATTTGATGGACACAAGGATTTGGGGAGTCTACCAGGTCGTCACCCAATACCACTGCAAAGGGTTCCTTTCTAACAATTTGTTCTGTAACCATCACGGCATGGCCCAGGCCCAGAGGCTCTTTCTGCCTTACAGATACCACATTGATCAAATTAGAAATGTGGCGCACAATCCTCAGGAGATCAAGTTTGCCTTTTTGGGCAAGGAACGTTTCCAGTTCGAATGAATAGTCAAAGTGATTTTCTATAGCGGCTTTTCCAGAGGCCGTAACCAGTATTACATCCTTTATACCTGATGCCACCACTTCTTCCACGATGTATTGGATGGTTGGACGGTCAACTATAGTGAGCATCTCTTTGGGAATTGCTTTGGTCGCAGGCAAAAAACGGGTGCCTAGGCCGGCCACTGGAACCACTGCCCTTTTGACTTGCATTGGAACCTCCTAAAAGGAATGTTTGGTGTAATAGAGTTACTGATCCATCAAACTATGTTTTGTTACCAAAAACTACATGGATTTACCCAGCTTGAAAAGGGGTGAAGGCGTCTGTACTGATATCAAAGTGCAGATGCAGCCAATTCCGCCCGGCACTCCTCAAATATTTTATATCGGAATTCCTTTTGCGTCAGGGCCTTGGGAAGCAGATCTGCAAGGCTCCCCAAGTCTAAGGGATTTAAGGTCATGTCAACAGAATAGCTGAAGGCCTGCAACCCATTATAGCGGTTTCCCGAAAGGTGGAAATATACCACAAAGACCTTTTTCCTCCTTTCTGGTTCCAAGTTGTTTAGAAAATTATGTATTCCCTTCAAAGAGTCTTCTGGGTCGGGGCCGTTTTGGAACAGCAGGACCAGGTCAAAGGTATTATACCTGAAACGGCCTTCTATATCTGAAGCATTTTTGATTTCCCTGACTATGAAATTAAGCTGTTTGAGGGCCTTGTTAGCCTCAAGTTTGGCTTCTTCCTGTGGACAATAGATAAGGGCGGTCTTTACGCCTGGTTCGAAAAACTCGGGTTCATTGTACTGGTCAGGTCCATTGTCAGATCTATTAAATGCAGGCTCCGGGGTTTTTATGGGCTTAGGTGGTTTGATCTCTATCTTTTCGCCGCATTGGGGACAGGAAAGATATGCAGTGCCTTTTGTTGGAATCTTTTCATCTCTTATTGTGTATCTTTTACCGCATCCTGTGCAAACTATCTCCATAACAACTCTCTCCTGCAATTAAGTTGGTGACCGTACATCCCAATCCAGGTCTATGCTGAGCCCTTCGATATCAGATGTTTTTTCTCCTCGTTTGTTCTTTTCCTGATCAATGCCCTGCCGTACCTTTGCCCTGTTGCTGGCATAGGCAAGGGCGGTTTCTTCATCAATCACGCCTTTTTTGAAAAGTTCAATTATGTGCTGGTCAAAGGTCTGCATACCAACGCCGCGGGCACTTTCAATAATTTCATAGAAGGTCTTGCCTTCACGTTCTCCATTGATGATGGCATCTTTTACGCGGATGTTATTGTGCATGATTTCAAAAACAGCTACTCGTCCGCCTTCTTTTTTGGGTAGGAGCCTCTGGCCGACCACCCATCTGACGGAATCTGCAAGCCTGAAACGGACCTGCCGTTCCTCCTCTGTGGTAAACATGCCGAGAATCCTGTTTATGGTATGCCCCGCGTTCACTGTATGGAGCGTGCTGAAGACCAGGTGGCCGGTTTCAGCAGCATTCATTGCAATTTCAATGGTTTCTCTATCCCTCATCTCACCAACAAGCACCACATGAGGTGCTTGGCGCAGGGCTGCCCTCAAGCCGCTGCTGAAGGCATCAAAATCTTTGCCCAGTTCCCGCTGGTTGAAGGTGGCCTTTTTGTGTTCGTGGACATATTCAATGGGATCTTCCAAGGTAATTATGTGCAGGGGCTCATTTCTGTTTATTTCATCCAGGATGGCTGCCAGTGATGTGGTTTTACCAGTACCTGTGGCACCAGTAAAAAGGATTATGCCATTTTTCTCTTTGGCCATTTGTTTGAAGCAGCCTGGAAGGTTGAGCCCTTCGATAGTGGGAATTTCATTTTCAAGGCGGCGCATAACAATGCTGTATGCCCCCCTTTGCGAAAAGACATTTACACGAAAGCGCGGGCCATCATGCAGGTGGTAGGAAAAGTCGCATGATCCATGTTTAATCAAGTCTGAAATAAGCCTTTTATTGTTGTTGATCATGGTTAAGGCAAGCATTTCCGTTTGAAAGGGGGTGAGGCAACCTGTGTTCAGGTCTATTGAGACAGAATGCAGTTTTCCGTCCGCAGCGATTTGGCAGGGCCTTCCCACTGTGAAATTGAGATCAGAAATTCGAGGATGGGCCTCAAGCATCTCATTGAGCAGCATATCAAGATCTGATCTGTGCATACTAGGCGACCTCCGTAAAGTCTATGGGGGCGCTTTTGGCAAAGGGTTTGAACTTTGCTTTGTCCACGCACTTGTTATAGGCCTCATCTGGATCTATCCAGCCCTTTTGCAATAGCTCCATGATTGCGTCATCCAGAGTCTGCATTCCATATTTTTTACCAGTCTGCATTGAAGATGGAATTTGGTAGGTTTTTGCTTCACGTATGAGATTTCTGACCGCTGGTGTTGCCACTAGAATTTCAAAGGCAACGCATCTGCCGGGGGTGTCAATGCGTTTGAACATGGTTTGCGAAATGACCGCCCTTAAGGCGTCGGCCAATGTTGAACGCACTTGAGCCTGCTGTTCAGTTGGAAAAATCTCAATCACCCTATCCACAGTCTTTGCAGCACTTATGGTGTGGAGTGTGCCCATGACAAGGTGACCAGTCATCGCTGCCTCAATTGCCAGGGCAATGGTCTCCAAGTCGCGCATTTCACCAACCAGTATGATGTCTGGGTCTTCACGCAGAGCACCTCTTAGGGCGGCACTAAATGATTTTGTGTGTGTTCCCACTTCCCTATGGTTTACTAGGCAGCCTTTGCTTTCGTGAACAAATTCAATTGGATCTTCTACAGTTATGATGTGATCTTTTCTGTTGCGGTTGGCATGGTCAATAATGGCTGCCAGGGTGGTTGATTTACCGCTTCCTGTTGGCCCTGTTACCAGCACAAGCCCTCTGGGCAGCATGGCAAGTTTTGTCATGATGGTTGGAAGGCCTAGTTGTTCAGCTGTTAAGATCTTGCTGGGAATCTCCCTGAAAACAGCACCTATTCCATTTTTCTGCATGAAAAAATTTGCCCTGTAGCGGGCAAGGCTTGGTATCTCATAGCCAAAATCTACGTCCCCAGTCTCTTCAAATACCTTGATCTTTTCCTCTGGAGCGATTTCATAGAGCATGGCCTTGAGTTCGTCATCATTCAAGGCATTATATTTTACTCTGTGAAGATCACCTCTGATCCTCAAAATGGGAGGAGAGCCTGCTGCAAGGTGCAGGTCAGATGCTCCCTGTTCATGCATCAATTTGAAAAAAGCGTCTATTTTTGCCATAGTAGTGCTTTGCTACCGCCTGGTTTTTTGGAATATAATTAGGATTTTCTTTGAACTATTATCGGCAAAAGGCTCTAAGTTCTAAAAGAGCACTTCTTTGAGAACGGTATTTGGCTGGAATTGAGAATGGCACAATCGTGGCCTATGATTTGCAATAAACACGCCTGGTTAGGCGCACTAGCACAAGTTGTGTATGAAAAAGTTTGGAGATGCAGATGCTAACGGCTGAAACACCTATTATCAGCTTTCAAGGGGTGTCAAAAAAATATCCCCCCAATCATGTTGTCATGTCAGATGTCAATCTGGAAATTGAAAAAGGGGAATTGGTATTTCTTACTGGCCCAAGTGGTGCAGGAAAGACCACACTGCTGCGCCTTTTATTCAGGGCAGAGCTGCCCACTGGTGGAAAGATCGTGGTAGATGGGATGGACTTGTCCACTTTATCAAAATCGCAGGTCCCATATTTAAGGCGTAAGATTGGAGTGATTTTTCAGGATTTTAAGTTGCTTTCAAACAAAAGTGTCTTTGAAAATGTGGCATTGAGCCTGGAGGTTCTGGGGCTAAGGAAAGAGCAGGTCAAAAAGCGGGTTTGTCAAGTTTTGGAGGGTGTGGGGCTAGGGCACAAAATGCACCAATTCCCGCCTCAGTTGTCTGGTGGTGAACAGCAGCGGGTCTCTATAGCCAGGGCCGTAGTAAACAGGCCGCCTATAATTTTGGCAGATGAGCCTACCGGCAATTTAGATAGAGTAAGGACTGCTGAAGTGATGCATTTGATGCACGAATTAAATGCCAGAGGTGCTACAATAATTTTTGCTACTCATGATGACCGGCTTTACAAAAATAGTTCAGGCAGAGTGTTGAGGCTTGAGTCTGGAAAGATGGAGGTGGTGTCATGACATTAGGTATTTTGTTGCGCCGTGCTTTTTCAGACATCAAACAAAACCTCGGCACGCAGTCTGTAACCACTATAGTTGTTACTCTTTCTTTATTAATTTTTGTCTTTTTCTCTTTTATCTATTTTAATTTAGAGCGTTTTGTAGAACATTTTGGCCGTGAGCTGGGGGTGGTGGTCTATTTGAAAAATGATCTTCCACCTGAACGGATACCAGCACTTTTTTCGACCTTGCAAAAAATGGAAGGGGTTAAGTCGGTAACCTACGTTTCACCTGAAGAAGCTTACCGCCGTCTTGAGACATATTTGGCAAACGAAAAAAATGTGCTGGATGACGTTGACCCTGGTTTTCTTCCTCCTTCCTTTGAGCTTGAGATAGATCAGGCACTATTTAAACTTAATAAAATCAGGGAGTTGGCAAAAAAAGTGGGCGGATGGCCTGAGGTGGCCAAGGTTCAATATGGTCAGGAATGGCTTCATAGGCTGGAAGCATTTTCCCGGCTGATAAAAATGGTTGTAGCAGTTGGCGGGGTCTTGTTGCTCTTTAGCGCTGCATTTGTGGTGGCAAGCACCATAAAGTTGACAGTCTATGCTAGACAAGAAGAACTTGAACTAT
>JAMOVF010000008.1 GCA_027061625.1 Deltaproteobacteria bacterium | reverse complement strand
CCACTGGCGAAGAACCTAATGTGGCTAGCTCACAAAGGACACCGCACACCTTTTTGCCACTTAGCAGGATATCATTGGGCCATTTCATGGAAAGAGGCTGGCAACCTGCTTCCTGCAAGGTCTTGAATACTGAAAGTCCTACCATAAGAGTAATGGAAGGTAGATAGCGCCTTTCAATTTTGGGATGAATCACTATTGATGCTAGAAGCTGGTGACCATCAATGCCAAACCATTGCCTGCCTTTTCGGCCGCGGCCAGAGGTTTGGGCATCTGCAGTCACCACAAGGCCGCTAATTCCCAGCAGCTTCTGGTTTCTCAGCAAAAAAGAATTTGTAGAATCTATCTTTTTTAGATGCAAATGGAACCGGCCTGCAAAGAGCCTGGCCGTATCGATGGGCACAGGCTCATAAATATCGCATGCAGGCCTTATTGAAGGCTCAGTGTTATTACTGTTCTTTGAGTACAAAGAGCAACTGGTTCTCCTGGACAGAATCATTCAATTTAACACAGATCTCCTGGATCTGGGCATCAAATGGGGCCAAGACAGGGTTTTCCATCTTCATGGCCTCAAGATTTGCAATCTCTTCTCCTTTGTGGACTATATCACCCTCTTTTATGGTGCCGCGCCTTGGGTTGCCTATTCGCCATACATTACCGCTTATAGGTGCTCCAATCTCATTGGGAGCCTTGGCCATCCTGATTTCCACCTTTTTGGCCCGCGGCGTATCTATTTTATATACCCTGGTCTTGTTGTTTACCCTCATAACCACGTGGATCTGGCCTTCATGCTCTTTGCCCACAGACACAAGCTCAATACAGTAAGGTTTACCCAGCAGGTCAAATTCAACCTTGTCACCAGGTTTTTTGAGCCCTTCTCGCCATACATCTGTAGGCAAAACAAGCGGAGCCTCACCATACTTTTCCACAAAATCAAACATCTGAAGCGCGTCTTTAGGATGCATTAAATAGAGCACAAACTCCTCATCAGTTGGCGTGCGCCCTAGGTGCTCCTCCAACTCTTTTCTAATGCGCTCCAAGTCGTCTTCTTCCAAGGAATCCAAGGGGGACAGATCCTTACGCTCTTTCAGTTTCTCTTGCCACTCATCACCAAAAGCACTCTTATAGACCCATTCATCCGGCCAGCCCATAGGAAGTTTCCCATAGCCGCCAAGCAGCAGGTTCTTGAAGTCGCCGGGAGCAGTGCTGAAAAGGCCTAGGAGCTCCTTCTGCTCAGCCTTGGTCATCTTAGACATATCCTGACCCTTTTCCTCAACAAACTTGGTCAATATCCGTATAATGTGCTGGACTCCAGCTTCTCCATGCTCTTTGGCATAGCGGTTCACTATCCCGCTGCAAGTAACCCAGGTTATCTGAGAGCCTGGAGTGACATCAAAGTATTTGACAATTTTATTATAGAGGGACATCACCTTGAGGATTGAGGGCATCAAGTGCAGAAAGCCGCCCTTTTCCGCCTGTTCAAAAGAGCTGGGAAAGGCTCCTCCAGGCATCTTGTGGGAGGTAACCATGTGGTCAAAGCCTTTGAAGGGAGATTCGGCCCATTCATAGTGGCCTATCCAGTCACGCACCTTTTGAACTGCCTTTTCAGCAGCCTCACGGTTCAAATGCACCTTTATGCCAGATTCCTCAAAGTAGGCCTGGACCGCCAATATAGGCGGCTGGCCATAGAATCTGGTCAGAGAATCTTCCTGGGCATCCACGACTTTGGCTCCAGCTTCTGCTGCTGCCAGCAAGGCAGGCAGAGCAAGGCCATCTGTGGCATGACGGTGATACTGCACCACAAGGTCCGGATATGCCTGTTTGATTGCATCTACCAGACTTGATATGCGCTTGGGGCTTCCAACACCTGCCATGTCCTTGATGCACAGGACTATTTCATCCACGCCGCCGCACAAATCAACAATATCATTAACACAGCTAAGGTAATATTCATTGGTAGTCCAGTCTGCCTGGGTAAAGGATATTGCCGGCTGGAAGAGCCTGCCCCTCTTCATGACCACCTCAGCCACAGTGCGCATGTTCCGAATATCATTTAAAAAAGAGAAGCATCGCCAAACATCAATATCCACCCTCTCCACAACATATTCGATCACATTTTTGGGGTATGGGCGATATCCCCAAAGATTGGTCTCTCTGATAAGGGTTTGCAGCTGCACGCTGGGCATAAGCTCCCTAAGCATTTCAATTTCTTTAAAGGGGCTTTCCCTGCGGTTCATAATGCCAACGTGCCACCTGGCACCACCGTGACACTCAGAGCTGAAGAGGTTCATATCCTCATAATATGGCGCCAAGGTAGCCAGATCATAGATCCTGTGGCGATTCTTGTAATCAGACTGGCCGGCATCCCTCATGCCAGTGCAGGTTATCATTACTCCATCCAAGTCCCTCAGAGTCTTGACAATCTCTTTGGGGCTCATTCCTGGTCTAACAAGTGGTTTCATCTTTTTTTTCTTTGCCATAGTCTTACATCCAATCCTGTGGCCCAAGGGCAGAAATCCTGGCCACGTAGTCTGCAATTTTCAAGGCCTCATCCTCACTATCATGTTCCCTGAACATGGAAACAAGCTCATCCATGTGATCCTCGATGAATTTGGTGGAAAACTCGCCTTCTTTGAATGCCTTATGCCTGATGATGCTCAAGAGTAGCGGGGCCAAGGTCTTTACGCCTTCCACCCTGAGATTACGGCTTAAAGTGCGGTCCATAACCCTAATGGCATCATCTCGCGCTGGGCCTGCTGTCATGATGAGCATAAACAAGGAATCATAGTAAGGCGGTATATCGGCCCCCTCATATGCGCCCATTGCCACGCGCACTCCAGGCCCCAATGGAGCCTTGAGCCTGGTTATTGTTCCAAAGGAAGGGCTGAATGTACGCGGGTCTTCAGCATTTATCCGGCATTCCAAGGCCCACCTGTTAGGCCTTATCTCCTCCTGTCTAAACTGAAACTCCTTGCCCTCAGCTGCATCCAGCATAAGGCCAACAATATCTTTTCCGGTAATCAGCTCAGTTACGCCATGCTCCACCTGAAGCCTTGTATTGACTTCAAGAAAGTAGAACTTCCTGGTAGCAGAATCAAATATGAATTCAACTGTACCAGCTGTTGTGTAACCTATCTCTCTCATCAAACGTACTGCTGTAAAACATATCTCGTTTCTGAGATCATCATTTATGGTTGGAGAAGGAGCCTCTTCTATGATCTTCTGGTTACGTCGCTGCAATGTACATTCTCTTTCATAGAGATGGAAAACATTGCCATGCTGATCTGCAACCACCTGCACTTCAATGTGACGCCCACGCTCGATATATTTTTCGACCAAAAGTTTGTCATCACCAAAGGCCTTCAATGCCTCTGATTTTGCTTGTGCAAAAGCGGTATTCAATTCTTTGTCTGATTCGACCTTGACCATCCCCTTGCCGCCTCCGCCAGCAGCGGCCTTGATCATGATAGGATAAGAGACCTCATCCTCCTTCATCCACTTCTTTATTTGCTTTATATCTGAGACCTCACTTATGCCAGGGATAGTAGGCACATTTGCCTTAATAGCCAGCTTTTTGGCCCTGATTTTATCTCCCATGGCAGCGATTACCTCTGGTGAAGGGCCGATCCAAACAAGGCCTGAATCAATGACCATCTGGGCAAAATCGGCATTTTCCGCCAAGAAGCCCCATCCAGGATGGATTGCATTGGCCTCGCTTTTTAAAGCAGCTCCAATAATTTTCTCCGCATTTAAATAAGATTCACTTGGAGGAGCATCTCCAACATGGACTGCTGAATCTGCCATCAATACATGCAGTGCCAAGCGGTCTGGAGTTGAATAGACTGCTGTAGTAGGAATCATACGGTCCCTGCATGTATGGATTATTCTTACAGCAGGCACGCCCCTATTAGCTATCAACACCTTTTCTATCTTTTGCTGCTTATTATTCTTTTTTTTCATGGAAGACTCCTTTTAAGCTCAAAACTTACAAACGATGCCATAAAATTCTCAAAAACTCAAGAGTGGTTTTAAAATGCAACAGTGTTTAAAAATTGATTTTCAACATAAATTTTGCAAAAAGAATAGAAAAAATGCTTTATAGATAAGCCTTGTTAGAAAGATTCAGAATCAGAAATTGACAATGATATAGTGTGCAATTACCTTCATGATGCCAAGCGGGCGATTAGCTCAGCTGGATAGAGCGTTGGCCTCCGGAGCCAAAGGCCGTGGGTTCGAATCCCGCATCGCCCGCCAACTCTA
>JAMOVF010000007.1 GCA_027061625.1 Deltaproteobacteria bacterium | reverse complement strand
GCAGATATAGGCTACCGACGGGGAAAGGTAGTGCGCTTAAAGGCCACAGTGGATGATGCCGTAAAGGATCTAGATTATGTAGAAAGCACCATAGTTCTCAGGCGGCAAGAGCCGAAAATCGAGCTAAGTGAATGGGAAGATGACTTTTGGGAGCTTCTTGAGGCCCAAAGCCACCATTGCAGCCCAGAAGTAATGGATTCAGAAGATCCGCTCTTTATTCTGTACACCTCTGGCACAACAGGCAAACCGAAGGGTGTGGTCCATGTGCATGGCGGTTTCATGGTTGGAACCTATTATCTGACCAAGGCCTTCTTCGATGTCAAAGACAAAGACGTTTATTGGTCCACCTCTGATATAGGCTGGATTGTGGGCCATTCATATATCGTTTACGGCCCCTTGTGTGCAGGGGCAACGGTTTTAGTTAGGGAAGGAGCCCCAGATTATCCCCATTACGGGGTTGTTTGGGAAAAGGTCCAAAAATATGGAGTCTCTGTAATGTTTACAGCCCCTACTGCCTTGAGGATGTTCATGCGCTTTGGGGAAGAACACATTAAGAAATATGACAGATCCACTTTAAGAATCCTTGCATGTGCAGGCGAACCCCTGAATCCAGAGGCATGGCGCTTTGCCCAGGAAGTCATTTTGGAAAATAATGGCCACTGCATAGACAATTTTTGGCAGACTGAGGTAGCCTCCCCTATCCTGGGCACCATGCCGGCCATGCCCAATAAACCAGGGCGCTGCGGGAAACCTTTGCCTGGAGTAGTGGCCGATGTAGTGGATGAAAAAGGAAATCCAGTGCCGGCAGGCAAGGGCGGCAACTTGATATTAAGGCAGCCTTTGCCATATATGATGAGAACTATCTATGGCGATCCAGAACGCTACAAAGAGGTCTGGAATATCATAAAGGGCGCATATTTTACAGGGGATATCGCAGTTTGCGATGAGGACGGTTATTTTTCAGTGCTTGGCCGGTCAGATGACGTGCTCAATGTAGCTGGACACCGGATTGGAACTGCCGATGTTGAAAATGCCCTGGTCAGCCATCCTGCTGTGGCAGAGGCTGCGGCCATCGGACTGCCAGATGAAGTAAAGGGTGAAAGCATCAAAGTTTTTGTGGTGCTCCTGGCAGGCAAAGAGCCGTCTGAAGGCCTCAGAAAGACTATCATTCAGCATGTACGCCATGAATTAGGCCCGATTGCCACACCAAAAGAGGTGGAATTTGTGGACAAACTGCCAAAAACCAGATCGGGCAAGATCATGAGACGCCTGCTGAAGGCTCAGGAGCTGGGCCTTGATACAGGTGACACTTCCACCCTGGAGGATTAGCCTTTTGGCCAATGAAAAAATTTTGGTTCTGGGCGGTGCCAAGAGTGGAAAGACTGACTTTGCCCTGCGCCTTGGAGAATCAATTGGCACCAAAATAGGCAAAGCAGGCCTTTACATTGCCACAGCCCAGGCCTTGGACCAGGAAATGGAAGAACGCATTTCAAGGCATAAAGAGGCCAGATCTGAGTATTGGCAAACAATGGAAGAGCCATTCAAAGTATGGAAAGCTATCAAGGCAGCAAAAAGCGAAGTTGGAGTTATTCTAGTGGACTGCCTCACTTTATGGCTGTCCAATGTGCTGGCCAGTCCTGTGATGGAATATGAGGAATGTGCGAAAAGACTGATAGAGGCCCTGGACCAAACCCAAAAAAGTGTAATAATGGTTTCTAATGAGGTGGGGCTGGGGATTGTTCCCGCTATTAAAGAAGCCCGCCAGTTCAGGGATACTGCCGGGGAACTACATCAAAAAATAGCCCAAAAATGTGATAAAGCATTTTTTACTATTGCAGGAATGGCCATAGAATTAAAGGGAGCAGCTTTTACATATGGATGAGCGGCTAAAAGATTTAATCAATTCGGTAAAGCCCTTAGACCGGGACATTGAAGAAAAGATACAAAACCGGCTGGACAATTTGACCAAGCCCAGGGGCAGCCTTGGCAGGCTGGAAGAGTTGGCAAAACATTATGCCCTTATTTTCAACACCCTGGAGCCTCCATCTCCCCAAAAGGTGGTGCTGGTCTTTGCCGGGGACCATGGTGTGGCTGATGAAGGCGTTAGCGCCTTTCCCAAGGAAGTTACACACCAAATGGTGCTGAATTTCCTTGCAGGTGGAGCTGGTATAAATGTGCTTGCCCGTCATGTAGGTGCAGACGTAAAGGTAATTGACATTGGTGTGGACCATGACTTTCAAGACCTGCCTGGCCTTGTGCATAAAAAGGTAGCAAAAGGCACAAAAAACATGACCCAAGGGCCTGCCATGTCCAGGGAAGAAGCGGTACAAGCCATTTTAGCCGGGGCAGATGTAGCATTAGAGGCTATTCAAAAAGGTGGATATACAATGCTGGCCACAGGTGAAATGGGCATAGCCAACACCACACCCGCCAGTGCTCTAACTGCTGTTTTCTGCAGCAAGCCGGCTGCCTATGTAACTGGAAAGGGAACAGGCATAGGGGATGCTGCTTTTCAAAAAAAGGTGGAAGTGATTGAAAGGGCTATTGCCATAAATGAGCCAGATACTGCTGATCCTTTGGATGTACTTTCAAAACTGGGAGGTTTTGAGATAGCTGGAATATGCGGCATGATTTTGGCTGCAGCAGCCAGTAAACGCCTTGTGGTAATAGATGGATTTATTTCCTCTGCTGGTGCCTTAACAGCCTATTGCTTATGTCCAGAAGTAAAGGAGTATATAGTGGCAGCACACCGTTCAGTAGAATGTGGACACCGGGTACAGCTAGATTTCATGGGTTTGCGTCCCCTGCTTGATTTAGATTTAAGGCTTGGGGAAGGCACTGGAGCAGCCTTGGCCATGTCTCTTGTGGAAGCTGGATACAAGGTGCTAACAGAAATGGCTACATTTGAGGATGCCAAGGTTGCCGAAGGAGAAGAGGCTGAGTAAGCTCAGCCTTAACAAACACACAAAAACTGCAAATCAAATAATTGCAAAAGTGGAGATAATCAAACCATTAACATATCAACTTTTGTTAGTTAGGCAGAACTTGCAATTAAAGAGGGGGAAGAGACTATGTATATAAAATTCTATATGACCCCAAACCCTGTTTCCATTACACCTGATACACTGGTTCCAAAAGTCAAAAAGATGTTTAAGGAAAACAGCTTCCGTCATCTGCCTGTGGTGGATGGAAGTGGAAGGGTGGTCGGTATTGTCACAGACCGTGATATCAGATCTGCTTATCCATCAGTTGTTGCTTCTTCTCAAGAAATAAAGAGTGAATTAGATAGATTGGCTGAAACACCTGTGGCAGAAATTATGGCCTCCAATGTTATGACATTAAAGGAAGATTCTACCCTGGAAGAAGTCTTTATGCTTCTTGAGCAACAGAGGGTCGGGGCCTATCCAGTAGTTGATGAAAATAGAAAACTGGTGGGCATGTTTTCATTAAGGGATCTGATGAATGCTTGTGGAGAACTTTTGGGGCTAAAGGATCGCGGCACATTCTGGGTGCCTTTTAAAGATGACGGTTCTAAAGACATCCTCCACAAAATATGCTCTCTATTCTCAGATATGGATATCCCGCTCTTTAAATTGATCCGCACCACCACCGGAGGCAACAATATCATTTATGCTAGGACAAAGAATTGTGATATGGATCAAATCCAGAAAGCCGCTGAGGAGTTAGGGTTGCAAGTGTCTATGCCTAATTAAGACAGATTAAGACCTATTTTATAGTCATAGATGTAGAGGCATAGGCTGAGTGGTTGTGAATTGACTCAAATGTTTCACCTTCTACCTCAAACCAAGTAACGCCCTTCATCTTTTTGAGGCCTTGACACACATTCCTCACTACATCCTCAACAAACATAGGACTATCAAAGGCCTGTTCCGTAACATATTTTTCATCCGGGCGTTTAAGTACGGAAAAGACTTCACAGGAACCAGCCTGCTCAGCCAACTCAATAATATCTTCAAGCCATAAAAAGGAATCAAACCTTACCCAAACCCTAACTTCACCGCGCTGATTGTGGGCACCGTAATTGGATATTTCCTTTGAGCAAGGGCACACTGTGGTAATCGGCACCCTGACCACCAAAATCATATCCAGACGCTCCTTTAAGGTCCCGTGCAGTCCGCAGTTGTATTCCATAAGCCCAGGAGTGCCTGTAACTGGGGCCTTTTTTTCGATAAAATAGGGGAAATCTACTTCAAGATGCGCCTCTTCAGCATTCAGGCGTTCTTTCATCTCTGTCAAAATTTCCTTGAAGGTCTTAACATTAATTTCACGCCTATATTGATTTAAGATCTCAATAAATCTGCTCATATGGGTGCCTTTAAAGCAGTGTGGCAGATTTACATACATATTAATGCTTCCTACTGTCTGCTGAGTGCCTTTAGCCTTATCTAACACCGTAATAGGATAGCGAATATTCTTGATTCCAACCTTTTTAAGGTCGATCTTGCGGTTATCAGGCTGACTTTGTACATCAGCCAGAGATTTGGCTGAATAACTCACCTTGATTGCTCCAGCTGCTTTAAAATATCCTTAGCAGTTTTCATGCATTGGGGACATGCCTCAGACAATGGCATGGAAGCCCTTTCTGCCTGTCGCACCTCTTTAGACGACCAGAATACCCCCAAAGGTTTTCTGCCAAGCTCTGAGACAATAAAATCAATATCTGCTTCATCTTCAACATTGTTTGCAATAAATTCCAGGTGTTCAAGGCCAAGGTCCTCAGCGAGTCTCTGAATTTTCTTGGCGGTCTCCAGGCTTCCTTTATAGGGCTGCACCACTACAAGCAGGTGATCAACGGTTGAAATTGTACCACGTCCCAAATGCTCAACACCTGCTTCCATATCAAGCACGATATCTTCGTCTGGAGAAAGAAGAAGCATATTCAGCAAAGATTTCAACACGGCATTATCAGCGCAGGCACATCCTGCTCCACCTTGCTGAATAGCGCCCAACACCATCAGTCTTACATTGCCCTTTTGCTGCATAAACTTCTCAGGCAGGTCATCGACCTTGGGATTTAATTTGTAAAATGGCCCATTTCTTTCAGAGCGCTCTTGCAAAAGCTCCTGCATCTCTGCAATCGGCCTGATCTCCGCGGCGTTTTCAAAGCCAAGCACCCTAGCCAAATGGGGACTGGGATCCGCATCAATAGCTAGAACCTTTCGACCCATATCTTCCAAGGCCTTAATAAGAAAGGCACTTATTGTGGTTTTGCCTACTCCACCTTTGCCGCTTATAGCTATTTTCAATATATGCCCCCTTGGTTGCTAAAATATAAATGATGCCAAATTTCTTTGATGATTTTACTATAAAGTTGGATTGGATGCTAATTGATGGAGATAATATTACCCACGCAATATCAATGCCGATGAGCAATTGAAGCTACCTAACCTGAATAGGCATCAATATTTTTCAATATACTGTAACATTATACCTAGCAGTGAGGAGGTATTATTGTTGATATATTTTATCTTCTAATCTGCCTCCATCTCAAGCTTAACCAGTTTTAGCCCTGCCTCTGCAAGCATTTCTTTAGAAAGTTCATCTGGATAACCCTCGGTATAAAATATAGATGCAACACCAGCATTTATTAGCATCTTTGTGCAGATAATACAGGGAAGATTAGTGCAATAGAGGGTGGAACCTGTAACAGAAATGCCGTGGTAAGCAGCCTGAATAAGGCAGTTCTGTTCGGCATGAAGGGCACGGCAAATCTCATGGCGTTGACCTGAAGGTATGCCCATCTGATCCCGCAGACAACCCGTTTCTAGACAGTGTTTAAGGCCTGCAGGCGCTCCATTGTAGCCTGTGGCAAGAATGCGGCTATCCTTTACAAGGACTGCTCCAACCTTTCTTCGCAAACAGGTTGATCTGCTTGCTACTATTTGGGCAATGGACATGAAATAGGCATCCCAGGAGGGCCTGGGATCCTGGTCCAAGGGCTTCATTCTATCTTTTTCAAGCTAGCCTCATAACGGGCAAGCCTTTCCTGATAAATTGGGAAGCGTTCACAAAGGAGTGCCACCTTCTTTCTTACCTCACGTATCAGCTTATCATTACCATGATTAGTAAGAAGATCAGCTATATAATTGCCAACCTCATCCATCTCTTTTTCACCAAGGCCGCGGGTGGTTACAGCAGGCGTGCCTATTCTTATGCCGCTCGTTACCCGTGGGGGCTGAGGATCAAAGGGAATGGCATTTTTGTTCACGGTAATGCCAGCCTGCTCCAATATATCCTCTGCCTCAGCACCGGTAATACCTTTGTCTGTTAGGTCCACCAGCATGAGATGGTTATCTGTTCCACCTGATACAAGCCTGAAGCCCCTGTCTTTTAACACTTGAGCCAGACGTTCTGCATTTGCCACTATCTGCTGCTGATAGGTCTTGAATTCATCTGCCAGGGCCTCCTTAAATGCCACTGCCTTTGCAGCGATCACATGCATAAGAGGCCCGCCTTGGATGCCAGGGAAGATCTGGCTGTTCAAAAGCTTCCCATATTTTTCAGTGGAAAGTATAAATCCGCCCCTTGGCCCCCGAAGGGTCTTGTGAGTGGTGGAAGTTATAAAATCTGCAAAGGGCACAGGCGAAGGGTGTATTCCTGCAGCAATGAGGCCAGCTATATGGGCCATATCCACCATGAAATAGGCTCCAACTTCATCGGCAATGGCCTTAAAGGCTGTAAAATCTATGGTGCGCGGATAGGCGCTTGCCCCTGCAAGGATGAGGCGCGGCCTGTGCTTTCTGGCCAACTCAGCTACTTCATCCATGTCTATGGTCTCTGTTTCCTTGCTCACGCCATAGTGAACGATGTTGTAAAAACGGCCTGAAAAACTTACCGAAGCCCCGTGAGATAGATGGCCGCCATGAGCCAAATTCATAGACAATATGGTATCGCCCAACTCAAGGCAGGCAAAATAGACTGCCATATTCGCCTGGCTGCCTGAGTGAGGCTGAACATTTGCATATTCAGAGCCAAAAAGCATGTTTAGGCGCTCTATTGCAAGGTTTTCCACAACGTCCATGAATTCACAGCCGCCATAATAGCGTTTGCCTGGGTAGCCCTCAGCATATTTATTCATGAAGACGCTGCCTTCTGCCTCGAGCACTGCCTCGCTAACAAAATTTTCTGAGGCAATCATCTCCAACTGACCTGTTTGCCGCTCAATTTCGGCCTTAAGTGCCTGAAAAACTTCTGGATCTGTTTTGCTTAGCTTAAAAGGAAACACTAGCAGACTCCATCTATCATATCGATTCTTCTCTTATGACGGCCGCCTTCAAACTCTGTGGCAAGCCATATTTTGACCATTTCTTTGGCGAGTTCAGGTCCTATAACTCTCCCTCCCATGCACAATATATTAGCGTCATTGTGCTTTCTGGACATGCGTGCAGTAAAAAGCTCATGACAAAGGGCTGCCCTTATGCCTTTACAACGGTTGGCTGCCAGTGACATTCCTATTCCAGTTCCGCAGATCAATATGCCCCTGTCGGCCTTGCCTTCAGCAACCATCTTTGACACCGCTTTAGCCTGCTCTGGATAATCTACGGAATCCATTGAGTAACAGCCCACATCCTCTACATCATGCCCTAACTCAACAATAAGAGGCTTGATCTTTTCCTTTAGTTCAAAGCCCCCATGATCTGAACCAATGGCAATATTCATCTGCTAGGCCCCTTCATCAAATTTCTTAAACACCAAAACCGCATTTGTTCCGCCAAATCCAAAAGAATTGGAGAGCACCACATTCACATCCTTTTTCCGTGCCTTATTGGGAACGTAATCCAAATCACAGCCAGGATCCGGATTTTCAAGATTGATAGTCGGCGGCAATATCCCATCTTCAATGGTCTTTACACAAAATACAGACTCAATACCTCCTGCTCCTCCCAATAAATGGCCAGTCATAGACTTTGTAGAGCTTGCTGGAATTTTATATGCATGTTCACCAAACACCGTCTTTATGGCCTGGGTCTCGCAAAGATCATTCAATGGCGTACTGGTGCCATGAGCATTAATGTAGTCAACATCTTCAGGGGCAATACCAGCATCATCCAACGCCATTTTCATGCACCTGGCTGCTCCCTCACCGTCATCAGGGGGCGCTGTCATATGATAGGCATCTCCCGTAAGCCCATAACCTGCCAACTCTGCTCTTATCTTGGCCCCTCTTGCCAAGGCATGCTCCATTTCTTCCAAGATCAGCATCCCAGCGCCTTCACCAATCACAAAGCCATCCCGGTCTTTGTCAAATGGGCGAGAGGCCCTTTCAGGCTCATCATTCCTGGTAGACAACGCCTTTAATGCTGAAAAGCCAGAAAGTGCCAGTTCTGTAATCACAGACTCTGTGCCGCCGCAGATCATTACATCTGCCTGGCCACGCTGAATAATCTTAAAGGCCTCGCCCACAGCATGGGTCCCAGCAGCACACGCAGTGCACACCACAGAATTTGGCCCCTTTGCCCCAAACATTATGGAAATCTGTCCTGATGCCATGTTTGGGATTGCCATAGGGATGAAAAAGGGGCTTATCCGGCGCGGTCCCCTCTTTACCAAGATATCGCGGAAATGCTCAATAGAGCCAAGGCCTCCCAGGCCGCACCCAGTAAACACACCAACACGTTCAGCATTGGCATCTGTGACCTCAAGCCCACAATCATTAAAGGCCATTGAAGCCGCTGCCAAGCCAATCTGAACAAAGGGATCAAGGCGCTTAACTAACTTGGCCGGCATGTAATCGGTGGGCTCAAAACCTTTAAGCTCTCCAGCTATGCGGCATGGATAGCCCTCTGTATCAAATTTGGTCACCAGACCAATGCCAGACTTGCCGGCAATTATGTTGGACCAGACATCTTCTTCCCCTATGCCCACTGGGCACAGGATTCCAATTCCTGTAACTACAACCCTTCTTTGTTTTCCTTGTAGGGCAGACATTTTCCCCTTTTCCTTGTCATGGCCAATTAACTAGCAGCTATGCAGCGTGTTCCTTCACATAGTTGATGGCATCTTGTACGGTCTGCATCTTTTCAGCCTCTTCATCTGCTATTTCAAGGCCGAATTCCTCTTCCATGGCCATAACGAGCTCAACCAAGTCTAGGGAATCTGCTCCGAGGTCTTCAATAAAAGAGGCCTCAGGAACCACCTTTTCCTTGGGAACGCTCAACTGGCTGGCAATTATCTCGATCATTTTCTGTTCTGTGCTCATTTTGTTCCTCCTGCAACTTAAGTATTAAGGATCTTCTTTATAAAAAAGAGAAGGACGTTTCAACTATTTATTTTATTGACACAAAAGCCCTCCATTCACATGGAGAACATGGCCTGTAATATATGCAGAGGCTTCTGAAGCCAAAAATGCAACGGCAGAAGCAACATCTTCCGGCTTGCCAAACCTGCCCACTGGAATTTGTGACAAGAGCTGTTCCTTGACTTTTTCTGGCAGCACCTGGGTCATGTCAGTTTCTATAAACCCTGGAGAAACTACATTGGCCGTAATGCCGCGTGAAGCAACTTCCTTGGCCAAAGACTTTGTAAAGCCTTCTATGCCTGCCTTTGCTGCTGCATAATTTGCCTGACCAGGATTTCCCATGGCCCCAACAACAGAACCAATATTGATTATACGTCCCCAGCGCTGTTTCATCATATTCATAAGCACGGCCTTTGTGCAGTTGAACAGCCCTGTAAGATTGGTATCTATCACTTTCTGCCAATCATCCTCTTTCATACGGGCAAGAAGACCATCCCGTGTTATTCCTGCATTATTTACCAATATATGCACTGCACCTTCATCTGATATCACCTTTTTCATGGCCTCTGAAACAGCCTTGCCATCTGAGACATCAAAGGGAAGAAGCTCTGCCCTGCCGCCGCTGGCCGCTATTTCCGTCTGAACTTCCTTGGCTGCATCTTCATTGGAAACAAAATTTATATAGACCACAGCGCCTTGCTGGGCCAACTCCTTGCAGATTGCCTTTCCAATCCCCCTGGATCCTCCTGTGACTACCGCAATTCTGGTTTCAGACATCTCCCTGTCCCCTCTGCATCAACCTTTTTCCTGCCTGATCTTTTCGATAAGCAAGGGCAGGATTTCATGCACATCACCCACTATGCCATATGTGGCCATTTCAAATATGGGCGCTTCTGGATCTTTGTTTATTGCAACAATTATTTCTGAGCCTCTTATACCCACCGTGTGGTGCACGGCTCCAGAAACTCCTAATCCTATATAGAGCTTTGGCGCTATTGTCACACCTGTTTGGCCTATCTGCGTACGGTCAGGAAGCCAGCCCTCATCTGTGATAGGCCTTGTAGCACCCATGGCAGCCCCCAGTAGGTCAGCAAGCTCTTTTGCCTTTTCAAGGGTCTTTTCATCTCCGATACCCCTTCCCACAGTAACGACTACGTCTGCTTCAGTGATATCAGGCCCTTCAAGTGGCTCAATATGGCTCTCAACAACCCTTGCCCGCGAAGCCAGCAGCTCATCAGGCACTGAATAATTGATCACGCTGCCGCTCTTGGCCATATCAGGTTCTGTGGCCTTGAAAACATGGGGCCTAACAGTGGCCATTTGAGGCCTATGTTTCTTGCAGGTAATAGTTGCAATCAAGTTGCCGCCAAAGGTCGGCCTGGTCTGAAGCAGGGTCTTGGTATCATCATCCGCAATATCCAAATCCATGCAGTCAGCTGTAAGACCGGTCTCAAGCATGGTGGCCACCCTGGGGATATAGGCTCTGCCCCGGGCAGTGGATGCGGCAAGGATAACTGAAGGAAGCTCTTTTTTTGCCATATAAGCAAGCACATTTGCATAGATGTCATCGCAAAACTTTCCAAGACGAGGATCATCCACCACCAGCACCTTATCTGCCCCAAACCCCATGAGTTCCTTAGGCTTATCACCCAGGGAATGGCCTATTACCACGGCCGCAAGCTGCTCCCCCGCCTTGTTTGCAAGTTCTCTTGCCTTTGAAAGGAGTTCTCCGGCCCATGTAGGAATTTCTCCATCTGGTGACTCACATATGACCCAAATATCTGAATAGGCTTCAATATCAGTTGAACTTGGGCCTTCCTTAAACTCCTTCACAATGGCACCAGGCAAACATATATCTTCGCAACTACCACACATTCCACACGCCTCCTGGTCTATGGAACACAGGCCGTTTTTTATTGTAATTGCCCCAAAAGTACATATTTCCAAACATTCTGCGCATCCGTTGCAAATCTCCGGCAAGATCTTGTACACTAGATAAGGCCAGACTCCTTAAGCCGCTTTATCAGTGCGTCCACTTGTTCCTCCGGGCTTCCTTGAAGCATCTCTTTCTTTGCCTCAAAGGCAGGCACAAAGGTTGAATCCACCCAGGTAGGAGATCCTGAAATGCCTATCTTGTCTGGCTCTGCACCAATATCTTCATGGCTCCAAACTGGAATCTGTGCCTTTTTAGCCCTCATTTTGGCCTTCAAAGAAGGGACCCTAGGAGTATTCAAAGTTTTGTGGCAAGTCAGCAGAACAGGAAGCTCCGCCTCCACCATTTCATAACCCTGATCTATGAGCCTCTTTAAAAGCAGCTTGGCCCCATCTTCCACGGCTTCAATACCTGCTACTTGTGTAATGCTCGGCCATCCCAAACGGGCTGCAAGCCCAGGACCTACCTGGGCAGTGTCGCCGTCTATGGCATGGGTTCCACATAAAATCAACTCTGGAAGGCCTATTTTCTGGATTGCTTTAAGAAGCGTGTAAGTAGTGGCAAGGGTGTCAGCAGCAGCAAATGCGCGGTCTGAAAGGAGCACTGCCTCATCGGCTCCCAGTGAAAGGGCATCTCTCAAGGCACTTTCAGCCTGGGGAGGCCCCATGGTCAAAACTGTAACTTTGCCGCCAAACTGATCCCTCAAAGAGAGGCCAGCTTCCAGGGCATGGAGGTCTGGAGGATTTATGATTGACTGCACCCCCTCCCTGATAATAGTTCCTTTTTCCTTGTCAAAACGTACTGTAGCAGTATCTGGAACCTGTTTTATGCAAACGACTATATCCACTTTTTTCTATGCCTTCTTTGCGTACTCCTTATTTAAGGCCTGGCCTATTACATTACGCTGGATCTGGTTGGTACCTTCGTAGATCTGCAAGATTTTGGCATCCCTCATCATCTTTTCCACTGGATAGTCTGCCATATAGCCGTGGCCGCCCATTACCTGCACTGCATCTGTAGTAACCTTCATTGCCATGTCTGTGGCAAAGAGCTTGGCCATGGCGGAAAGCTTGGCCATATCCTTTATTCCTGTATCAATGGTGCGGGCAATAGCATAGACTAAGGCCCTGGCTGCCTCAATTTCAGTGGCCATATCTGCAAGCATGTGTTGTATAGCCTGAAAGGCGATAACTGGCTGGCCAAATTGTATGCGATGCCTTGCAAACTTTATGGCCTCATCCATGGCTGCTTGAGCAAGCCCTACGCCCATAGCGCCTATACCCGGCCTTGCCTGATCCAGGGTGCGCATGGCAATTATGAATCCCATGCCACGCCTTCCGAGCAGACGATCTTTGGGAATCTTGCAGTTGTCTAAAAAAAGCTCTGTGGTGGATGAGGAACGTATACCCATCTTCTTTTCTTTTTTGCCGAAGCTGAATCCAGGATCTCCCTTTTCCACGATAAAGGCAGATGCGCCCCTAGGGCCTTTGTGCCTGTCTGTCATAGCTATGATAGTGTAGATTTCCGCCTCGCCGCCGCTGGTAATCCACTGTTTGCTGCCATTCAGCACCCAGTAGTCTCCTTCCTCTACAGCCGTAGTCTGGATGGCAGCGGCATCACTCCCTGCGCCAGATTCTGTCAGGCCAAAGGCTGCCAATTTTTTGCCAGCGGCAATATCTGGCAAATAACGTTTTTTCTGCTCATCTGTGCCAAATAGCAAAATAGGATAGCCGCCCAATGCACTTGCAGCATATGTTGTAGTAACTCCTACACATCCATAGGCAAGCTGCTCCAAAGCAAGGCACATCTCAAAACAACCGCCCCCAAAGCCACCAAATTCCTCAGGAATAAAAAGGCCAAACAAATCTGCCTGGGCAAAATCTTTTACCAAATCCCAGGGAAACTCCTCCTGCTCATCAAGCCTTGCCCTAACAGGTATAATCTTCTCACGGGCAATCTGCCTGGTAAGCTCCACAATCATCTGCTGTTCTTCATTCAGAAAATAATTTACTTCAGCCATAAAAAGCCTTTCATCCCTGTTTTTTTATGCCAGCAAGCTGCTACCAACGCATTGCAGCAGAAGCCCATGTAAAACCGCCCCCAAAAGCAACCATCAAGATTTTCATCCCTGGCTTCAACATACCTGAGCGGTTTGCTTCGTCTAATGCAATTGGAATACTCGCCGCCGAGGTATTACCATACTTATGTATGTTGATAAAGACCTTGTCTTGGTCAAGGCCAAGCCGTTCCCTTAAAAAATCCAGAATTCTCATATTGGCTTGATGAGAAAAGAGGAGATCAATATCGTCACTGGTCCAACTATTTGCCTTTAAGGCCTCCCAAGCTACAGATTCAAGAGCCCTTACAGCGTGCTTAAACACATCACGGCCCTGCATTTGGATGTATTGCCAGCCCTTATCCAATACCTCCTGATTCAGAGGATGGGCAGTACCAAGTCCACGAATAGTGAGAAGTTCCCACAATGAGCCATCTGCATGAAGGTGAGTAGATAGAATCCCGCGATCTTCCTTAGTACCAGTTAACAATGCCGCCCCTGCACCGTCTCCAAATAATATGCATGTGGTCCTATCCTCCCAATTGATGCGCTGGGAAAGCACCTCACTTCCGATTACCAAAATCTTTGCCCGTCTGTTGCTTTTCACAAATTTGTCCGCAACAGCGAGGCCGTAAAGGAATCCTGAACAAGTTGCTGAGAGATCAAAGGCACCGGCTTTCCGTGCCTTCAGTTCCTTTTGGACAAGGCAGGCTACAGAAGGCATGGGCATGTCTGGGGTGAGTGTGGCAACAATAATAAGATCAAGTTCCTGGGGCTTGACTCCAGCCATTTCCAGAGCCTTTTGTGCAGCTTCAGTGGCCAGTTGAGAATTAGTTTCCCCTGTAGCAATGCGGCGTTCCTTTATGCCAGTTCTCGTGGTGATCCACTCATCTGATGTATCAACCAACTCTTCCAGTTCAGCATTTGTAAGCACCTTTTCCGGAACCGCTGAACCTGTACCTATAATTATGCTGTTTATGCCCATTGAAGTGAGAAAAGTCTTCCTGAAATCATTAGAGGCCTTGTCATCAACACATTCCACCCACTGCAGTGGCAGGTTCGCTAAAAAAAGCGCCCGCCAGCTGTTGCGGAAGTTGTGCCTGAATAAGGGCATCTGCCATTTTTACGGCATTTTTTATTGCCTTCGAACCTGAACGGCCATGACATATTATCCCAACCCCATCAATGCCAAGAAGAGGTGCGCCTCCATATTCAGCATAGTCTACCTTCTTTTTAAACCGTTTAAAGGCAGATCTTGCCAAAGTGTAGCCCATAGTTGCCAGCAAACTTGATTCTATTTCTGATTTAAGCATAGCCATGACAGACTCAGCCAGCCCCTCGCTGAGTTTAAGGCATATATTGCCTACAAAACCATCACAGACGATTACATCAACGTCGCCGTTGAATACATCTCTGCCCTCCACATTGCCCAAAAAATTAAGGCTGCTCGATTCAAGCAGATCATACGCTTTTTTAACCTGCAAGTTGCCCTTTGTATCTTCCTCTCCAATACTTAAGAGACCGATACGCGGTGTATCTTTGCCAGTTATGGAACGCCAGAAGACCGAACCCATAATGGCAAATTGAAAAAGATGGCGCGGTTTGCAGTCCACATTTGCACCGACATCAATCATTACCACAGGGTCCTTCAAGGTAGGCATCCAGGTGGCAATAGCAGGCCTTATTCCCTTTATTCTACCCAACACCACCATAGCCGTTGCCAAGGTAGCACCTGAATTACCTGCGCTTACCACAGCGTCTGCCCTTCCCTGTTTAACCATTTCAAAGGCAACACGGATGGAAGAATCTTTTTTCCGGCGCAACGCATCTGACGGCGACTCTCCCATCTCTACCACTTGAGTTGCCTTCTGAAAGGTTACCAGCCCACCGGCATTTCCCAATTTCTCTAATTGAGGCAAAACCGCTTCTTCCCGACCAATCAGGATAACTTCTATATTTTCTTCCTTGGCTGCCTGAACGGCACCCTCTATAACAACAGCAGGGCCGCGGTCTGCCCCCATGGCGTCAACGGCCACAGACATCTTTCTCTATAATTCCTCTTGCTGGGCAGTGAATATCTTGCCCCTGTATGCACCGCAGTGAGGACACACACGGTGGGAAGGTTTTGGCTCAGCACACTGTGGACAAGTGGAAAGATTTATAGTTTTCAGCCTATCATGGGCACGGCGCTTACCACGCCTCGCCCTGGAAGTCTTTCTCTTTGGAACAGCCATTTTTTATCCTCCAAACATAAAAATAAAATTATTATATATTATTGGGCTTAAGCAGCTGCTGCAAAACACTAAAGGGGCTTTCCACCACCTGCTCTGAACAGAGGCATTTCTTTTTGTTCAGATCTATGCCGCAACCTAAACAGAGCCCTTTGCACTTTTCGTTGCATAGCCGTTTCATTGGAAACTGGAGCAGCACCTGTTCCCTGAAATAGTGCCCAACGTCTATCTCAATCCCATCAAAAAAACTAACATCCAGATCTTCCCCTTTGAGTTCAATCATATCGCTCACATGATCAGCGAGTTGCGACATCAACACATAAGAGAAGTTCAAATGGACAGGAAGCAGAAATGACTCTAGGCATCTATCACATTTAAGCTCTATATCACCATCAATCCTGCCAGAAAGATGAAGCCCCCCCTCTAATTTTATTAAATTAAAAGAACCCTTTACAGGCCCTGCTGCACTTCCTTCTTCTATACCAGAGAGGAGCTCGGGCATATCCTCAAATTCCTTGGACAGCCCCTTTTCAGGTATATCTTCCACCAATACTTTATATTCAAAGATCTTCATAACTTAATAATATGCCGCTCGAAGTCCGGCATTTGTCTGCTTTTTCATTAGTAGTATCAAAAAATAAATTACTCAGTATATAAGCGAGCCATCCGATGTCAAGCAGGTATAAGCCTTTTCAAGAAACTGGCGTAAACAAACGGCCTATTATTATTCCCATCTCATACAACAAATATAGAGGAATTGCCATAAGAGACATATTCAATACATCTGGCGTGGGGGTCAGGACCGCTGCCAAAATTGCAATTACAAGAATTGCATAGCGCCTCTGCTTTGAAAAGGTCTTGGGATGACAAATACCCAGCTTGCAGCTTAAGCTCATAATAAGTGGTAATTCAAAGATAAGGCCAAAGCCCAGCAGAAACAAGGCAACAAAATCCACAAACTTACCCATAGAAATTACAGCGGTTAAGTTTTGGGATTGATAACCTAAAAGGAAATTTACGCCAAAGGGCAAGGTCACAAAAAAACAAAAGGCGGCTCCTCCATAAAATAACATAAGAGCAGCCACTGAAAAGAGAAAAGCAAATCGCCTTGTTATACCGAACAGCAGGATCAACCCCTGAGATAAACGAAAAAATATCCAAGGCGCCATAAGCGCCAAAGCAGTGACCGTTGAAAGCTTAAGCAAGCTTATCACAGGCTCCATCACACCAAAAAAGGCCAGTTTCTGATCCAAATGATATTGCAACAACTCAAGGATATCAGGAGCAAACCAGTATATTATGAAAACCAAACAGGCCAAAGCTATGATGGTTTCAAGCAGAAACCTCCTCAAATAGACAAGTAGCTTCAGGATTGACCTGTAGAAATCCTCATGTGCCATAATACATTTTTATCACACTACATTCCGGCGCAGATATTCTATGCCGTTTCTGAAAATTGCTATACCTGCCCCCTCTTCAGGCATCTCTTTTCTGGTCCAATGGGGATGGTTGGTTTTATGATGGAAGGCTTCCGGATGTGGCATAAGGCCCATAAGTCTTCCAGTTGGGTCACAGATACCAGCAATGGCGAGCTCTGAACCATTGGGATTATCTGGATATTTATTTGTGGGCTTGCCGCTTTCCTTGTCCACATATTGCATAACAATGAGATTTGACTTCTCTAGTTTATCCAGAGTATCACTATCTTTGGCAACAAATTTCCCTTCACCATGCCGTATTGGCAAATCCATATTCTCAAGGCCTTTAGTAAAAACAGAAGGTGAATTCTGGTTGAAGCTACAGGTAATCCAACGGTCCTCAAAACGGCCCGAATCATTATAGGTAAGGCTTACCATCCGTTCTTCATAGTTATTGTCAAAGCCTGGCAGAAGCCCGGCCTTTACCATGAGCTGGAAGCCATTGCACACGCCCAAAATCAAACCGCCCTGATCCACAAAGCGTAGCACCTGATCCATA
>JAMOVF010000006.1 GCA_027061625.1 Deltaproteobacteria bacterium | reverse complement strand
CCGACTTAAATGGCTTTTTAATGCCAGTGTTATTGGCGATATATGGGCCAAAGAAAAAGGCCTTTTCAAGGCTGCTGGGCTCCAGGTGGAGATAAAAGAAGGCGGTCCTGAGCAAGATGCCATAAAGGATCTGGAGCTTGGCCGGGCACACTTTGGGGTGGCGTCGGCAGATCAAGTCATCAGAGCTGCAGCAAAAGGAGCGCCGGTAGTAGTAGTTGCCCAAATCTTTCAAAACAACCCTCTGCAATGGATTTACCGCTGCAATCAAGTCAATATCAAATCTCCAAAAGACCTTAAAAATTACCGAATTGGAGTCACCTTTGGCGGAAATGATGAAGCGATATTGCTGGCCATATTCTCAAAATATCATCTAGATCCCCAAAAAGTGGATCTTTATGCAGTTACCTATGATTTCACCCCCTTCTGGAAGGGCCATGTCCAGCTATGGCCTGTTTACAGGAACACTCAAGGCATTTTGCTGAGCTATAAAATGGCCCGTATAGGAGAAAAGGCCTGCTTTTTGGATCCAGCCCAATATGGGATAAAGTTTGTTGCCAATTCAGTGGTAACTTCTAAGAAGATCTATGATCACAATCCAGAACTGGTGGAAAAATTTGTTAAAGTTCTACTAAAGGCCTGGTCTGCGGCACTGGCCGAGGATAATTTGGCAAAAGCGGTAGCACTGCTTAAAAAATATGACCCTCAACTGCCAGAGCATCTGCTCAAAAAGCAGATATTGGCCACCAAGGCCTTAATCCTTCCGAAAGGTATTGATAGGCCTGGCACAATTGACATCAGTGCCTGGAAACAGACTGAACAGATCATGCTGGACCAGCAGCTGATCGACCAGCCTGTGCATATAGAGAGGCTCCTCAGGCCACCTCCTCCTTGAGCATACAGCAGGCAATTCTGCTTTTGGGCCTGCCATGCTCATCATATTCTATATTTCCTGGATGCAATATCTTGTTCAGCACACAGCCTTCGGGGATTTCCAAAGGAAAGAGATCGCTTTCTCTGATTGGTGGCCTTGGCACCAAACTATCACCGCTGATTTCCAAAGAATGGATTGGATAGTCTTCGCATAGAGGGCACCTATAAACACGCCCGTTTGGAAATACAAAATAGTTGTCTGCAACAAGGCCAGCACAGGCAAAATTTTCTTTATCATCTAAATATACCTTTGGATAAGTCACTTTTATGCCCTTTCTTGCCACAGCTTCTGCAACCGCTGGTACAATCTGGTTCCATTGATCCATGTCGACCTGCAGGTCTGAGCCACCCTCCTTAGCAGACCTGCCTCGGATGCCGATCACTTGTATAAAAAAATGTTTAACGCCCAAATCTTCCAACAATGGCACCATATTGGGCAAGTCATGGATATTTTTTCTGCTTGCGGTAAAAATGAGGCTTGCATTGAAGCCTTTGCGGACTGCAAGGCGCAGATTATTGGTGCAAACTTCATAGACCCCTTCTCCGCGAATTGGATCATTGACTTCAGGCGTGCTCCCATCCAGGCTGAAACTCAAAAAATCGAGATCCCCAGGAGAAACCCTTTTTAGAAAATCGTGAAATAAATATCCATTGGAATCCACAGTAACAGAGCGGCAGCCCAATCTCTTTGCCTCTTTTATCGCTTCTGGAAGGTGGGGATTCATAGTGGGCTCCCCGCCAAGGAATATTACATTGGTCTCACCAGGACTCTTAGGAATGTTCACCTTTGGAGCAACATGGGGACCAAGCAGGCCCTTAAGGTCTATTTCTGATTCAACTAAAAGCCTTAACCACCTGAAAATAGTCTCTTTATCCAAGACAGCAGTCCCATGCTGGTCTGGATTTATATAGCAGTGTATGCACTTGAGATTACATTGAGTTAAAATATGAAAAAAGATATTCCTGCTGTATGGTTTGAATTCAACTGTCCGTTTTCTGATATCCATGATTAAGCCTTAAAATCTCCTCATTAGGTTGCATTCAATGTATATCTAGCAAGTAAGCTGCCCTTCCAATAAGAATTGCGTTCGTCCTGGAAAAACTTTTTGAATAGGGCCAGGCTTTCTCTTCTGCATACGCCGCCTACGATTTCTATAGTGTCTGCACAATATAAATGCTCCTGCAATATGCTCTTGTCCATTGCTGAGTTGGATTTTTTCCATTCAGCAGTCAAAGGCTCACTGCGGTCAAGGCCTGCTGCTCCTCCCATTACATCCTCATAGGCATAAACAATCCTGTTAACTCCATTCAATATCAAGGCCCCAAGACACATAAGGCAAGGCTCCATGGTGCAATAGGCACTCACAACGCCTTCCCTTGCAGCTCCTCTTGACAACCAGTCCCGGATCGCCACAATCTCTCCATGATCCAGCTCATTTAATTGTCCAAGTTTGCTGTGCTGCCTTGCCCCTGACCCCACCACGCTATTGCCAGAGACCAGTATGCACCCAACTGGAAATTCTCCTGCTTCCAGGGCCTTTTCGCCCAACGCCAAGGCCTGTTTCATCCATTTTAGATCTTCTTTTTTTGAAACCACCTTTTGAGTTCCTCTTCTACCACAAAACCTGCATCTACTTCTGCTCCAATATAATGCTGCAAAAACTGGAGTTTTTCCTGCGGAATTTTATCTTGCAGACGTCTGCACAGATAATTTACACAAATGGTATGTCTAGCTATGATTTTACAGCCTTTAGGCCCAAGGAACCAGCATCCTTCTGCATCTTCCCGTTCTTTAGCTAAGCTGCTGCCCATAAGCCGGTTTATGAGAAGCAGAATAACAGTAAACTTAGATTCAATTCCCCTGCCGCAACAACTCCCGCCATCATTTACAGCACAATCGGTACACTCAGCTAAAACTCCAACTTCATCCATTGCCCGGCCAGTAGAAATTATGGCATTTTTATATTGATGCAATTTTTCCTGAATTACCCGATCATCTGCCAGCAGTTTCCCAAATTGATCAAAAAGGGACTCCGCCCATTTGATTTTTTGTAAAATTGGATAATCTGTACCTAAAGGGATAAAACTAATTTTATCTCCATCTTTTTGCTGATCAGAATTGTCAACCATGCTCATCTTAGGTAATGTTGTATTTCCATTTCATTTTATTCTTGTTTTTTTGACCGATTATTTTTTATAACATTTTGCAGCAAATGCTGTAAGAACCATTTTAGTCAAATTGGAGCATTGCAATGAGCAAAGACCTGTATGCTGAAGCAGGAGTAGATATAGACAAAGCCAATTTATTAGTAGAAAAGATAAAACCAATAGTGGCATCCACCTTCAAAAAAGGAGTGCTCACAGAAATAGGCGGCTTTGCTGGCATGTTTGCCATTGATGTAGACCAATTTGAGCAGCCTGTTTTGGTCTCATCAACAGATGGCGTAGGAACAAAACTCAAAATTGCCATTGATTCTGGCATACATGATACCGTCGGCATTGATCTCGTGGCCATGTGTGTAAATGATATCCTTGTATGCGGCGCACAACCACTCTTTTTCCTAGACTATTTTTCCACAGGGAAACTTGAGCCAGAGGTTGGAGAGGCGGTGATAAAAGGTATTGCTGAAGGATGTATGCAGGCAAACTGCTCATTAATTGGCGGTGAAACTGCTGAAATGCCAGGCCTTTATAAAGAAGGGGATTATGACCTTGCAGGCTTTTCAGTGGGAGTAGTGGACAGAAAAAAGATAATAGATGGTTCTGACATAGGGGTTGGAAACGTTCTGGTGGGTTTGGCCTCCAGCGGACTGCACAGCAATGGCTTTTCCCTGGTAAGGAAAATCTTTTTTGAAGATATGGGACTCACAGTACAAGATAAAGTGGCTGAATTAGGGGATCAGCCAATTGCAGAAATATTGCTTACTCCTACCAAAATTTATGTGAATACTGTTTTCCGCATCCTCAAGGAATATAAGATCAATGGAATGGTTCACATAACTGGTGGGGGCCTTTTGGAAAATATCCCAAGGATTCTGCCACAAACGTGCAAGGCCGTTATTGAAAAATCTTCTTGGGAAATGCCTCCAATTTTTAAATTTCTCCAAAAGAAAGCTGACATCCCTGAAAAAGAAATGTTTCGCACCTTCAACTGCGGCATCGGAATGGTGCTCATTTTTCCTGAAAATATTGTTCAAGATATAATGTTTCAGCTAGAAGCCCTTGGTGAAGAGGCTAAAATAATAGGCAGAGTTGAGTCGCGGGAAACCAATGAAGACCCAGTTATTTTCACAGACTAAGTAAAAAGTGAAAACGGAAAATTTGTCTAAGGGATCTTTTTTGAGGCA
>JAMOVF010000005.1 GCA_027061625.1 Deltaproteobacteria bacterium | reverse complement strand
TTAGGCACAGTGTCTGTGGTCATGATTGCTCTTGCAACACTATTGATGCCATCTGCCTTTAGCCCTGATACAAGGCTTGGCAAGGCCTTTTCAAATTTTTTCACTGGAAGCTGTTCGCCTATAACGCCAGTAGAACACATATGTATCTCTTCCGGCTGCAATCCAAGCTCATGGGCAGCCATGGCACATATGGCCTTTACGTTTTCAAGCCCTTCGGTTCCTGTACAGGCATTTGCATTTCCACTATTGACCAGAATTGCCCTGGCCTTTCGAATACCTGAGGAAAGCTGTTTCATGGAATGGATAACAGGCGCAGCCTTTACCTGATTCTTGGTAAAGACCCCGGCAACTGCTGCCGGAACCTCTGACACAATCAGGCCAAGATCTGCCCTGCCCTTGTACCTAATGTTGGCTTCTATGGCAGAACCCTTAAAGCCTCTAACCGTAACTGGAGAAAGAGTGCCCTCTCCGAAAATTATGCCTGTCATGCTATTTCCTGCCGCAGCATTTTTTGTATTTTTTACCGCTTCCACAAGGGCATGGCGCATTCCTGCCGACCTTTTTGGACTTTCTCTTTACTGTCTTGGGCTTTCCATCCCCCTCACCGTGACTGAAGCTGAGCCTTTCCTGCTCCTGACGCTTTTTGGCTTCCAGCTTTTCTATCTCAGTCTCCTTAAAGGGCCTGATCCTTAAAAGCACGCTTATACTTTCTTCCTGGAAGCGGGCCACCATATCCATGAACATGTCATAGCCTTCTCGTTTATATTCCTGGAGAGGATCTTTCTGGCCATATCCGCGCAGGCCTATACCTTCCCGCAGATGATCCATGTTCAAGAGGTGATCTTTCCACAGATTATCCAAGGTCTGAAGCACTATGAAGCGTTCCACCTGCTTCATATCCTCTTCGCCAAAACGCTCCACTTGGCGGTCATATGCCTCTTTAAGGCCAGAGGCGATAAATTCCTCCAGCTCTTCCCTGGTGATTTGGGATTTGCGTTCATCAGACAACTCCAGGGTCATTCCAAACTGACCCGCCAGTCTGTCTGAAAGCCCTTTCCAATCCCACTCAGAAGGCGCTGTCTTTTCATCTGTATAAGTATCAACCAAGTTGGCAGCTATCTCATCCATAAAGCTGTAGATGGTTTCCCGCAGGTTTTCCCCTGCCAGAATCTGCCTCCGCTGGCTGTAGATAACTTCTCTCTGCTTGTTCATGACATCATCATATTCAAGCAGATGCTTTCTGATCTCAAAGTTGTGGCCCTCTACCTTACGCTGGGCGTTCTCAATGGCCTTAGATAGCATGGAGTGTTCTATTGGCTCACCTTCCTTCATACCCAGTTTGTCCATAATAGAGGCAATACGTTCCGAACCAAAAATACGAAGGAGGTCATCTTCCAGCGCAAGATAAAACCTGGATGAACCTGGGTCGCCTTGACGGCCGGAACGGCCTCGCAGCTGGTTATCTATACGCCTTGACTCATGGCGCTCTGTGCCCAGTATGTGCAATCCGCCAAGCTCAGCTACACCTTCACCCAGCACAATATCTGTACCGCGGCCGGCCATATTGGTGGCAATAGTGACCCTGCCCTTTTCGCCTGCATGAGCTATAATTTCCGCTTCCCGTTCATGATGTTTGGCATTCAGCACCTCATGAGGCACACCCATTTTTTTGAGCATCTTTGAAAGGCGCTCTGATTTTTCCACGCTGGTGGTGCCTACAAGTACAGGCTGCCCCTTTTTGTGCAGCTCTTTTATCTCTTTGGCAGCTGCTTCAAATTTTTCACGTTCGGTCCTAAAGACAACATCTGGATGATCAACCCTTATCATGGGTTTGTGTGTGGGTATAACCACCACACTCAACCCATATATCTTCTGGAATTCTGCCTCTTCTGTTTCAGCTGTACCAGTCATGCCGGCGAGTTTTTCATACATACGGAAATAATTCTGAAAAGTAATGGAAGCAAGGGTCTGATTTTCAGATTCTATTTTCACCCCTTCCTTGGCCTCCAAGGCCTGATGGAGACCATCACTGTAACGGCGGCCTGGCATGAGCCTTCCTGTAAACTCATCTACGATTATCACCTGACCATCTTTTACAATGTAATCATCATCCCTATTGAAGAGCACATGAGCCTTTAATGCCTGCTGAACATGATGGAGCAATTCTGCCTGGGTTGGATCATAGAGGTTTTCAACTCCGAGCAACTTTTCACATTTTGCTATACCCTCTTCGGTAAGGGTGGCTGTGCGCGCCTTCTCGTCTATTGTGTAATCAACGTCCTTTTTAAGCCTGGGGATAATGCCGTTTACCCTGTAATAGAGATCTGTGGACTGCTCTGAAGGGCCTGATATGATAAGCGGCGTCCTTGCTTCATCAATCAAAATAGAATCCACTTCGTCCACAATGGCATAATAAAATTCACGCTGCACCATGTCTTCCAGAGAATATTTCATGTTGTCCCGCAGATAATCAAAACCAAACTCATTGTTGGTCCCGTAGGTAATATCTGCTGCATAGGCGGCCTTGCGCTCTGCATCATCCAGCCCATGAAGGATAACACCCACCTCCATGCCTAAAAAATTGTACAATTTGCCCATCCATTCAGCATCGCGCTTTGCCAGGTAATCATTTACAGTCACCACATGGACTCCGCGCCCGGTCAAGGCATTAAGATAAACAGGCATGGTTGCCACCAGCGTCTTTCCTTCACCAGTCTTCATCTCTGCTATTTTTCCCTGATGCAGGACAATTCCGCCAAGGACCTGTACATCATATGGCCTCATGCCCAGAACTCTCCACGCAGCCTCTCTGACCACTGCAAAGGCCTCTGGAAGCAAATCATCCAAGGACTCGCCGCGATCAAGCCTTTCTTTAAATTCAGCAGTCTTTGCCTGAAGCTCGCTGTCAGAAAGCTTCTTTATCTCAGGCTCAAAGCTGTTAACCCGCTCAGCAATAGGCCTGATCTTCTTTATTTCTCTGTCATGTTTGGTTCCAAATACCTTTGTTAAAACACTATTCAACATATCTTTTACAACTCCATCAGCAGTGCTGATTCATCACAATTTGGAAATTTTGGGCACTTAACACAGTCTGCCCATATCTTATGCGGCAATTGAGCCTTATCTACCAACTTAAAACCCATTTTTTTAAAAAAACCATCTTGATAAGTAAGCGTAAACACCTTGTATATTCCCAGGGCAATGGCCTCTGAAAGGCAAAATTCCACCAAGCTCTTTCCAACACCCTTGGCCTGATATGGCTCTGAGACAGCCAGGGACCTTACTTCTGCCAGATCTTCCCAGCATATATGCAAGGCGACAACACCGCCAACTTCACCTGAAGGCGTTTCATATACTGCGTAGTCTCTTAAATAATCATAGAGTTCGCTAAGAGAACGGGGAAGCAGCAGCCCCTCGTCTGCAAAATGATTTAAGAGGCTATGTATAGTACGGACATCTCCAATTTTGGCTTTTCTTATCATCTATCATCAGGGCCTCACCGGCACCACATAGGCACGAAGGTTTTCGCTTTTGGCCAGCTTTACTGCAAAGGCCTTGGCCTCTGTTGCCGTATCAAAGCGGCCTATATAAACGCGGTACCAAGTTCCTTTTCTGGCCCCCAAATTCACCTTTTTCACAGTTGTCTGATATCCTTTTTTACGCCAGCGGCCAGCTTCCTGCTGCGCCCTGGATTTTTGTTTATAGGAAGCAATCTGTAGCGCAAAAAATGGCCCCTGTGGTTGCACCTCTTTTTTCCCAACTTTTTTCTTGGGTTTGGGTTTCGCAACGGCCTCTTTCTTTTCTGCCGGCTCTGTGGCCTGCTCAGGCTTAACTTTTTTATGTTCTGTTTCAGGTTTTAGTTCCAGTTTTTCTCTTAATTGTTCAACCTTTTCTTCTACTTGCTTTTCAGCCCTTGCAATTGGTGCAGGCACAAGTGCATCTTCAGATCCCACTCTTTCTTCTTCCACCGGCTGTTCTTCAACCGAAGCACCGCTCCAGGGCCCTGGCCAAACAGGCTCCTCTTCTGATGGAGCCTTTGAAGCTGCCTTTCCATCCTGGTTAAGGGCTAAAGCAGTCTGGTTTGACGTGGCTTTTACAGCACCACCGCTGAAACGCTTTCCAGCCCAGAAACCCAAAACAAATATCCACAACAATATACACAATGTGGCTGTAGTAAAGGCCATCATGCCTCCCCAGCCCATTTGGAACTGAAACTTCTTGGGTGTTTTCCTTTTATTTTTGGCCCTGGCCATCTTTACCTCACAACAAACTCTTACATGCT
>JAMOVF010000004.1 GCA_027061625.1 Deltaproteobacteria bacterium | reverse complement strand
GAAAATTTGAAGATGACGAACGTGCTGAAATCGATTGGAAAAACCTGGCAAAGGGAGTGGGAACTCTGGTGTTTCTAATGGGTATCTCAAATTTGCCCAATATTGCTGAAAATCTTCAAAAATTTGGGCGCAGCCCAGACACACCAGTAGCAGTGATCAGATGGGGTACTACCCCAAGACATAGATCAGTGACTGGAACGCTTAGCAATATTGTACATAAGGTAAAAGAAGCCAATATTAAACCACCGGCAATAATTGTGGTGGGTGATGTGGTGCGCCTAAAGGAAGAAATCAGCTGGTTTGAGCACCTCCCGCTGCTTGGCAAACGCATAATAGTTACCAGGACGAGGACCCAGGCCAGTGCTTTGGTAAATGGACTCGAGGCATTAGGTGCCGAATGCATAGAGCTGCCAACTATTGAGATTAGGCCTCCAGACGATATGGAAGCCCTTGACACTGCCATAAGGCGGGCTGGTTCCTATGAATGGATAATTTTCAGCAGCACAAATGCAGTGGAACGTTTTTTAAGCAGGCTTTTTGAAATAGGCCTTGACGTAAGGCATTTGGGCAGATGCGGCATAGCAGCAGTGGGAACAGCCACTGCAGAAGCACTGCATAGATACCATATAAGGCCAAATCTTGTTCCCAAAGATTTCAGGGCAGAGGGCCTTCTTGAGGCCTTTGAAAAAATGGAGACGGCTGTGCATCGGATACTTATTCCCAGAGCTGAAAAGGCCCGGGAGGTATTGCCTGAGGGGCTAGGAAAGCTTGGAGCACATGTTGATGTGGTTGCCGCATATAAAACAGTCCCTTCTGAGATCTCAGAGGAACAGATTGAAACAATTGAGGCCGAACCAGTTGATCTAGTTACCTTTACAAGCTCTTCTACTGTAAAAAATTTTTGCTCTATGGTGCCAGAAAATATTAGAAAAAAGATCTTTGAAACAGCAAAAATCGCTTCAATTGGGCCGATTACTTCCAAAACTTCACGGGATTTAGGCCTGGATGTGACCATTGAGCCCGAAAAATCCACCATAGACGATTTGATAAATGCCATAAAAGAGTATTATATTAATGATCAGGATGAATCCATTATGCCCAACTAATACCCCTGAACAAGCTTCAGTAATCGCCCGGATCAGGCAGAAAAAAGAAGATTACGAACGCTATAACTTCACAAAGATGCAGGGCCGGACACTAAGGGCCTTTTTTGATCTGGCTCAGGAATATGAGACCCTTGAAAATTTCTACCGCATATGCGTTTTTGTGCCAAAAGAGTTTCTTGGCTTTGATTCCTGCCTTTATCTCATAGACGAAGAGACAGAGCAATTGCGCATTGTATGTGATTCGCTTAACGGGCTTGGCATGTGCGGAATGGTGCCACCAGAGGGCATTGAAATCAGGGAAGAGCCATATGAAGCGGGCGATTCCTTTGTAGCTCCTATCAGGGGCAACAAGCGCCTTATAGGAAGAAAACCTATTTCCATGGCAGAAGATATCATTGGAATGTTTGAGGTCTTTCCCGCCTCGCTGTTTGGGCATCAAGACAAGCTCTTTTTTGAAAAATATGCCAACAGGATAGGCTACAATCTCCATTACAAACTTATTGCCATTCAAAATGAAGAGCATCTTAAATTCATAACCAACCTTGTTAGCGACATTGAACACAATGTGATTGTACCCAATATGCGCTACAACCTCTTTTTGAGAAACCTGAAAAAAGAGATAGACCATCTTGGAAAACTTTCCCGGCAGATCCAAGAGATTTTGGATAAGGCAGGTGAGGAGGATTGTCCACACTTGCAAACTATTCGTGAGATAAGCAGTTCAATAAATGATCTCTATGCCCACCTTTTGGCCCAGCATGAAGATGTGGCAAAACATTACCGCAACACCAGCCTCTTTTTAGAAAGCTTGCTTAGACGAGACCATTTTGAAAAAGGGCAGCTGGTATTAAAGAGGCGTCTATGCAGATTCAAAAAGGAAATTATTGATCCGCAACTGGAACGTTATAGAGACCGTCTGCTAAGGCAGGGTTGTGTGATAGATGAGGTATCTGGAGGAATACCTGAAGAGGAAGATATACCCCTTGCAGTGGATGTAGGCCTTATTTCTCAAGTATATGCCAATCTCTTTTCCAATGCTGAGAAATATTGCCGTGAAGTAACAGACAGTAATGGCAATAAGGTAAAATTCCTTACATATGGCCGAGAAATCTTGAAAGATTATTTTGGGCCCGGCCAGGACGGCATAAAATTCAATGTGTTCACCACAGGGCCTAATCTAAGCCCTGAAGAGGTGGAACACGTATTTGATGAAGGCTACAGGGCTGACAGGGACCGCAACCTGCCCGGCACCGGGCATGGGCTCCACTTTGTAAAAAAGATAATTGAAGTCCATGGTGGTGAAGTAGGCTGTGAGCCTACACCACTTGGCAACAACTTCTATTTTATTTTACCCATCAAGGCCCCCATCAATGGGGAAGATCACCAGGACCAAATAAATGGCAGCAATTGACTTTTCCCGTCTCTTGAATCCTGAACAATTGGAGGCGGTATCAATCTTGGAGGGACCGGTTCTGGTGATTGCTGGAGCAGGCAGCGGCAAGACCAGGACCCTTGCATTCAGAGTTGCCAAATTGATTCAAGAAGGTGTCCCAGGTAACCAGATATTGCTTTTGACTTTTACCAGGAAGGCAGCCCAGACTATGCTGGAAAGGGCTTCTGAACTGGTGGGCAGTGAATGCAGAAATGTTGCCGGCGGCACATTTCACGGCTTTGCCCATAGGATGCTCAGGCGATATGCCCACCTTGCAGGGCTTCCAAACAATTTCACCATCATGGATCGCGGCGATGTTCAGGATCTCTTTCATCTCCTTGCACGCCAGCTCAACCTAGCTATAAAAGGAAGCCGTTTCCCCAAAAAAGGCACCCTCGCCTCCCTGCACAGCAAGGTTATTAATTGGAATAAAAGCTTAGATAAAGTGCTCGAAAAGGCTTATCCCCAGCTGATTATCCATAGGGATGGCATTCATGCAATATTTGATGCCTATCAAAAATATAAAAAAGACCATGCCCTTGTAGATTATGACGATCTGCTGCTGCTGTGGAAAAACATATTGGAACAAAATCCCCACGTACAGGAATCAGTGGGCCAGCAATTCAAATATATCATGGTGGATGAATATCAAGACACTAACAGGTTCCAGGCGGAAATTACCAGGCTGATGGCCTGCGGACATGATAATGTCATGGCTGTTGGAGATGACGCCCAATCCATTTATTCCTTCAGGGGCGCAGATTTTAAAAATATACTTGAATTCCCCAACTTCTTTCCAGGCTGCCGGATCATCAAGCTTGAGCGCAATTACCGCACAACCCAGCCAAACCTTGATTGCACCAATGCCATAATTGCCAGCGCAAAAGAGAAATTTGCAAAACGTTTAGTGGCTGTACGAAAGGGAGGAGCTCCTCCAGTACTCTTCCTGGCAAAGGATGAAGAAGATCAGGCAAAATTTGTGGCCTCACGAATAGCAGAATTGAGAAAAAATGGGCTCGATTTTTCTGAAATAGCTGTTTTATTCAGGGCTGCTTTTCACTCCTTCCGCCTGGAAGCCGAGCTGGCAAAAATGGCCATACCCTTTATTAAAAGGGGCGGATTGAAACTTGTGGAATCAGCCCACATAAAAGACTTCCTAGCCCTTGTAAAGGTAATGGTCAATCCCATGGACCGCCTTAGCCTCAACCGGACCCTTTTATTGATTGAAGGACTTGGTCCAAAGGGCATAGATAAAATCTTTGCAGCCCTACTCAAAGCGGAAGAACCTCTTTTGGCCCTGGCTGAATATAAAACAAAGGCAAAGTGGGGACCAGCAGTAAGAGAATTGGGTTCCCTACTCCACAAACTACAAAATGCCTCCCTTGGCCTGAAGGATCTGTTAAAGGTATTGATAACCTGGTATAGGCCTCTCATGGAAAAGGTTTATGCGGATGATTATCCCAAAAGGCAGCAAGAGCTTGACCAGCTCCTTGCCCTTGCCTCTGATTATGAAGATGCCGTTTCTTTTTTGTCAGATATTGCCCTTGATCCCCCTGAACAGGAAGAAGGTGATGACAGCGGCAAACTCATACTATCCACCATCCATTCGGCAAAAGGCCTTGAATGGGATACGGTCTTCCTTCTATCCTTGGCAGAAGGACGTTTCCCATCCCCGCAATCTACCTACAACAGCAATGAATTGGAAGAAGAAAGACGGCTCTTTTATGTTGCTGCAACAAGGGCAAAGAATAATCTCTTTT
>JAMOVF010000003.1 GCA_027061625.1 Deltaproteobacteria bacterium | reverse complement strand
GGCAGCCATTTCCATGGTCCCGCCAATGCCTACGCCTATTATCCCTGGCGGGCATGGGTTGGGGCCCGCCTTGATCACCTGATCAACAACGGCATCAACAATCCCCTTTTTGCCAGCAGAAGGCGGCAGCATGAACAAAGCGCTCATATTCTCGCTGCCGCACCCCTTGGGCAATACAGTGATTTTAATTTTGTTTCCAGGAACTATATCTATGTGTATTTGGGCTGGGGTGTTATCTCCGCTGTTCTTTCTAGTAAGTGGGTCACAAACAGAGCTCCGCAGATAACCTTCCCTGGTCCCCTTTGAAATGCCTTCATTCACCGCCGCTTTTATGTCTCCTTCAAAGGAAACCTCTTGGCCCACTTCCAAAAACACCACATCAATGCCAGTATCTTGGCAGATGGGAAGGCCGCTTTGGCCGGCAATATGGCTGTTTTCCTGAAGAATGGACAAGATCATTCTGGCAGTAGGATTGTCCTCCTTCTCAATCCTGTTGCTGAAGGCCTTTTGAACATCTAAAGGAAGGAGATTATTGGCCTCAATTACCAGCCTGCTTACGATCTCTATAATATCCTTTTGTGTCACCATTAAAGCATCCCGCCTATGCGCAGTGCCTTCTCCACCACCTCAGTGGGATTGCAGCCAAGCACCCTGATTATAGGCTCCTTGCCAATATCTCCTGTGTCAAAGATCACATCTGGCACCCCTTTGTGATTCCTGATGGCCTGCTTTACTCCCCAAACCAAGGTTGAGCCTTCTTTTTCCTTAATATGGGCTGGTTCTTCAGCCCTGGCAAATTTGGCTACCTTGTAACCAAGGGACTTTGCACGCTTAAGGTAGGACTCATCGTAGCGTATGTTCATAGCTGACCTCAATGCGGGATCAAATTCCATGGCTGTAAGAATAATCCTGGCAACATGGCTGGATGCTCCAAATGATGGGCACCCCACCTTTGCCACTCCTTTGCCGAGGCCCACGATCCTGCCAGGAAAGGCTGCAACATCGTTCACATTCAAGGCATAAGGCAGGGCATAGCCTATGTTTATCTGCACCTCAGGCACCAAGTCACGGCATTGGTAGCTGCTTAAAAGCTCCCAGGCCGCTTCCAGGCTGGAAAGCACTTTTCCCTGCTCCACTTCATTTCTCAAAAATGCCAAGGGATTGACCGGGCCTGTGCCATCCCCCATTTTAAAGCCGCCTTTAATGCTCAGCGTCATAAAATGGGCTGCTTCCTTGCAGGCAGCCACAACATCCATGCCTTTGGCAAGAAACAGCGTTAAAGCAGCGGAATAGGCGCAGCCAGTTCCGTGCGTGTGGGGATTTTCTACTCTCTGTCTGGTTATTTCATGGACTTTGCCTCCAGGAAGGCATACCACATCAACCACAGTATCACCGCCCAAGTGACCGCCTTTCACCACTATGACAGATTTTTTCCACTTTTCCTGGATCTCAATTACAGCTGCCCGCATATCATCTAAGTCCTTTACAGGCCTGCCCCACATGGCCTCAGCCTCTTCCATATTGGGAGTGATCACGTCTGCAATGGGCAGCAAAAATTCTTTCATGGCCTCCCAGCCAGGTGTATCTAAAAGCGCATGGCCATTTTTTGAATACATCACAGGATCAACCACAAGAAACTCTGGCTTAAACATATTTAGATGTTCGGCGCACTTCTTTACAATATCATCATTTACCAACATGCCTGTTTTCGCTGCCAATATGGGAATGTCTTCAAGAACTTTTTCCAATTGCTGATCAAAAATTTCCACAGGAACTGGCATTACATCAAAAACCCCCAGGCTGTTCTGTACAGTCAAAGCAGTAGGAACTGCTGCACCAAAACCTCCAAGTACAGAAAAGGTCCTTAGATCCTGCTGTATGCCAGCACCTCCGCTTGGATCGGAACCTGCAATGGTCAAAACAATTGGAGCCAATGCGCTATCTTTAGATTCACACTTCGCCATTTTACTTACCCTTCCTTATCTCTAAATGATTTCTTATTTAACACCATGATAAGACAGCATCTCTATATGGTCAAAATTTAGCCATGAAACATTCAACAAACCTGGACAGAGAATCATCCTGATGATAAGACTTAAACTTAGATATAGAGTTTATATTATATTTTAAATAAATGGAGGTGCGGCTTTGGATTTAATATTTTTTGCTTTGATTGCAGCGATAATCGCTTTAATAGGCCTTTGGGCATTTTTATGCCTTATATCTGCTATAAAAAAACATGGATTCATTGCAACAATTAAAGGCTTTTTTAATGCCTTATCCCCGAATAACAACGGTCAGAAAAGTCATTGACTTTTATTCTTAAATGCTTAAGGGTTCTAATAGATAAACTATATGAACCTGTGAGAGGAGGAGTTAAGAATGGCTGAAAAGTGTATAATTCCCAATGATTGGGAAAAATTCCTGGATGATCTTTCAAAAAAGATAAAGGCAATGGATGAAGCAGTAGAAATAGATATTGTTGCCCCCAGTGTTTTTGAAGGAGAAGAGGCAAAGGGCCTTCAGCTGGTGGGAATAAGCTATGATCCCAAAGATAAAGTCGTATCCGTATTTTGTGAGGTATTGGACCATCTCATAAACAAGCCTCAAGAAATTTGTGTGGAAGATGAAAACGGTGCAATAAAAGAAATCAGGATAACGGATGGTTCAGGACTGGAACATTTTATAAAGTTTTCCAAACCTGTGGCATAAGAAATATACCGCCTCCAGTGTTGGTGGTTACAATGAACGCAGACCTTTAAAATGGGCTGCGTTTTTTTATTATTTTAGCAGTGATGACTAAATCTATTTTTCCTGTTTATATTGGCCCCTACCATTTAAAGAAAAGTAAAGAAAAGATTTACATTTAAGGGGGATGACAGAGTTGAGCACTCAGCTTGAACAGGCGGTCAAGGGCAATGTGACGCCTGAAATGGAAGAAGTTGCCCGGATAGAAAATATAGATGCAGAAAAAATAAGGCAGAGAGTAGAAAACGGTCAGATTGTGATTTTAAAAGGCCGTTTTAATGACAAAAAGGTCGTAGGCATAGGAAAGGGCCTTAGAACGAAAATAAATGCCTCAATAGGCACCTCCAGTGATCTGTGTGATATTGAGCATGAAAAGAGAAAGGCCCGTATAGCCGAAGAACATGGTGCAGATACGCTCATGGAGCTGTCTGCAGCTGGAGACCTGGACGAAATTCGTCGCCAGGTGCTGAAAAGCGTCTCCATTCCTGTGGGTAATGTTCCTCTATATCAGGCATTCTGCGAAACAATTCAGCAGCACAAAGATCCAACAAAGTTGGACCCGGAGTTTCTTTTCGATCTTATAGAGCGCCAATGCGCCGACGGCATCGGTTTTATGGCCATCCATTGCGGCATAAACCTTTTCACCATCGACAGGATGAAATATCAAGGCTACCGCTATGGAGGCCTATGCTCAAAAGGCGGAACTCTCATGGTGCAGTGGATGATGAAAAACCAGAAAGAAAACCCTCTGTTTGAACAATTTGAAAGGGTTTGCGAAATCTTGAAAAGATATGACACGGTATTGAGCCTCGGAAACGGCATTCGTGCTGGCGCTATCCATGACTCCCTGGACCGCGCACAAATGGCAGAACTTATCTTGAACTGCGAACTTGCAGAAAGGGCCCGCGAGATGGGATGCCAAGCAATGGTTGAAGGCCCGGGCCATGTGCCGTTGGATGAGATTGAGGCCAATATCATATTGCAGAAAAAGATGTCTAATGATGCACCATACTATATGCTCGGACCTTTGCCCACAGACATCGGCGCTGGCTGGGACCATGTTACCGCTGCAATTGGGGCTGCTCAATCCTCCATGTACGGGGCTGATCTCATCTGCTACATAACGCCTGCAGAACACCTGGCCCTTCCTAATGAAGAAGATGTGGCCATTGGTGTAAAAACTGCCAGGCTCGCTGCCCATATTGGAGATGTTGTCAAGCTCAAAGGAAAAGCCGATGAAAAGGATAAGCAGCTCAGCAAAGACAGAAGGGATTTCAGGTGGGGAGAAATATTTAAAAACCTCCTTTTTCCTGAAGATGCCCGAAAGATATTGGAAACCAGGAAATCCGTGACCAATAAAGGCTGTTCCATGTGCGGCGAACTTTGTGCCTTGAAAAATGCTGAAGTCGCCTTGAACCCATATTTAAAAGGAGACAAAAAGAATCTGGATGGCTAATGGAGAAATGGTGAGATACAGGCTGGTAAGATGTGCGGCAGTTGCCGGCATTCTTCTAACAGGGTTACAGCTTATTTTTTCCCTGATACATGGGGAAAATTTCTGCCTGAATCAAGGTTGTCAAATAGTTGAATCTTATACCGGTTCCTCTCCTGTTGTTACCAAT
>JAMOVF010000002.1 GCA_027061625.1 Deltaproteobacteria bacterium | reverse complement strand
CAGGCCCCAAATACCCTACCTTTGCTGGGCGCTGGGCATTTCTGCAGGCAGATATTATCTCTCCAAATATGACCCTAAGCCCATCTGGTGGAAATTTATCTTGATTTTGTTTCAAGATATTGGAGATAACCTCTTTTTCCCTAGTCACATCCAGAGGCTGCTGACACGCTTCAGCCTTCATTTGGCCGATGTTCACGGCAATCTCCATACGCTCTTGAAGAAGTTTGACCAACTCCTGATCTATACGGTCAATTCTTTCTCTTAATTTTTTGAGCTTTTCAAACTGTTCGGCATCCATTATTTAGGCCTATCTAAAATATCTAATATTGTCTTTAATTCATGGCGTATCTGATTAAGAATATGGTTAACTTCTGTGATCTTTTCCTGAGATAGAGACTTTGCCTTTTTGCCTGTGCTACGCAGCTTTTTTTTTGCGCCGGCAATAGTCATGCCCTCGTCATAAAGGAGGGACTTAATCTTCTTTATGATCTCTAGGTCTGCTTCCCTGTAAAGGCGTTGACGTCCAACCCTGTGAGGCCTTATTTCCCGAAATTCTTTTTCCCAATATCGTAGCACATGGGGTTCTACTCCAGTAACTCGGCTGGCCTCACCTATTCGATAGTATTTCCCCTGTTGACGCACTATTTACCATTCCCTTGAGGGTTTTGCTCGGCTTGAACACCACTGTTTTCTTTGCAGGAATTTCTATAGGCTCTCGAGTAATCGGACTGGTGCCCCGCCTTGCTTGCTTAATTACAGGCTCCAAGATGCCAAACCTGACCATTTTAACTTTTTCGCCATTATGCAATGCCTGAATAATCTGATTGAAAAACTCATCTACCAGGCTGGCACTCATTCTGATGGAAAACCCCAATTCCTCACTTATCCGCTCTGCCAATTCCCTTTTAGTAAGAGCGCCCATTTTATTTCCTCAACTCCCCTCCAAATCGTTTGAGCAAATTCTCTACCAACGGCTCATGCACAGCTGCAATCTCCTCCTCTGTCAAGGTATGATCTGGAGCCCTGTATCTAAACCTGATTCCCACACTCTTTTTCCCCTTTGGTATAGGTTTCCCTTGATAGAGGTCAAAGATAACAACATTTTCTAAGAACTTTACCCCTTGTTCATTAACAAAGTCAAGCAGCTGAATGGCTGGAATATCAGCATCCAAAATAATGGCTGCATCACGTTCAGCCGATGGATATTTGGGCAGCTGCTTGAATGCCTTTTCAGTGGTGTAGAGTTGTTCTAACTCATCAAGAGAAATATCTGTTCCATAAACAGGTCCTGCAATATCAAAGTGCTTCAACACCTCTGGGTGTATCTCACCCATGGTGCCGAGGACCTTAGAGTCAACCATTATCCTTACAGAACTTCCTGGTTTGTAGTATGGATCGTCAGGTGTTCCCAACTCAAAACGGGCCTTTTTTACACCAAGGGCTGCCAGCATCTCTTCTACAGCCCCCTTTAGATCAAAAAAATCTGCTCCTCTTTTAGGCCAGGCCCATGAAACTGGAAATCTGGAACCAGACAAAACCGCTCCAAGCCTCTCCTCCTCCTGGGGAAGTTTCTCCTCTCCTGTGGCAATAAAGACCTTTCCCATCTCAAATAGTGCAACATCAAGGTTTCTTCTTGCCTGATTCCTCGCAACAGCCATTAACAGGGAAGGCAAGATATGGGTCCGCATTACAGATTGTTCCTCTGTAAGTGGATTCATTATCTTGACCGCAGAATTCCTGGGATCATTCTTTGAGAGTTTCAAAGCCAGAATATCCTTGGGGGAGATAAAGCTGTATGAAATGGCTTCACTATAAGAATTCCCATTCAATACCTGGCGCACCTTGGCCTTTAGCATCCACATCTTCTTGGGAGGCAAAGCGCCGATTTCTGCCCTGGGAAGTTTGGTGGGAATATTCTGGAAGCCATGCAGCCTGGCCACTTCCTCAATCAGATCAATCTCCTCAACCAAATCCATGCGATAAGAAGGCGCAACACCTTCAATCTTGTCCTTGTTTTGATTTTCAAGGCTTACACCAACCTTGGCTATCAGCTTGGCTACTTCATCTGCATCGAGATCAATTCCTAGCACTTTATTTGCCCTGGCAGGCCTTAGTGCCACTTTCCTTGGTTCATATGGACGGGGATATTCATCCACAACTGGGGCTACCAGGCGTGCACCTGTTAACTGGTGAACAAGATGTGCAGCACCTTTCAGGACTGGCAGGACTCCTTCTGGATCAATTCCCCTTTCAAAACGGTATGATGCCTCTGTGGAGAGTTTAAGGGCCTTTGCTGTACGCCTCACCTGAAAAGGCGCAAACCAGGCGCTTTCCAGGAGTATATCTTTGGTACTGTCGTCAACTTCGCTATTGGCACCGCCCATCACACCTGCCACTGCCACAGGCCGCTCTGCATCGGCAATTACCAGCATATCCGGGGAAAGTTCCCGTTCCTTGCCATCCAAAGTCTCTAGTTTTTCACCTTGCCTTGCGCATCTTACCCTGATTTCAGGGCCTTTAAGCTTGGATAGATCAAAGGCGTGAAGAGGCTGCCCTGTCTCCAGCAAAATATAATTTGTAATATCAACAATATTGTTGATAGGCCTTATGGAACAAGCAACTAAGCGCCTTCTCATCCAGTGAGGGGAAGGGGCAATTTTAACACCCTCCATAACAGCACCGGCATAACGTCGGCAAAGATCGGGCTCTTCAATAATTATGGGAACTATTTTCGATACCTTTTCCAGGGCTTGAGGCAGATCATAAGACTTTGGTTCCAGAGGCTTATCAAGTATAGCTGATGCCTCTCTTGCCACACCTAAAATGCTCAGGCAGTCAGCCCTATTGGGAGTTATGCCTATTTCAAGCACATAGTCTTCAAGGCCTAACATCTCTTCAAGGCTGGTGCCTGGCTTAACATCCCCGCCAAGTTCTAAAATGCCCTCATGGCTGTCTCCCACAGCCAGTTCAAATTCAGAGCAGAGCATGCCCTTTGAGGCTATCCCGTGGACCTTTGTATCTGCCACTTCATGGCCGTCAGGAAGAATAGTGCCTGGCGGCGCATAAGGAGCCATCATGCCAACTCTTACATTTGGCGCCCCGCATACCACTTCAACTTGTTCACTGCTGCCGATATCTAAAAGACATATGTTCAACCCTTTTATATCAGGGTGAGCCTTTGTTTGAATGATCTTTGCAGCAACGCTGTCCTGCAACCATGGATATGCAGGCTCAACCCCTTCAACCTCAAGGCCAGCAAGGGTCAAACGGGCAGCCAATTCTTCCACTGAAACATTGCAGGTTGGTACAAATTCCTTAAGCCATGAGGTTAATACTAACATCTTTTCCTATTCAAAATTGGGACAAAAATCCTATATCGTTTTCATAAAAGAGGCGGATATCATCAATGCCATATTTCAGCATTGCAATCCTTTCCACCCCCAGCCCAAAGGCAAACCCTGTATATTTTTCTGTATCATATCCAACGTGACGGAATACCGCCGGGTTAACCATGCCTGCACCCAGCACTTCAAGCCAGCCTGTCTGAGAGCAAACTCTGCAACCCTTTCCCCTGCACATGACGCATTGAATATCAACTTCCGCACTAGGCTCAGTAAAAGGGAAAAAACTTGGCCTGAAACGCACAGATGTTTCAGGGTCAAAAATCTCATGCACGAACAGGGTCAAAATACCCTTCAAGTCTGCAAATGAGACATCAGTGTCCACCATCAGGCCTTCAACCTGGTGAAACATGGGTGTATGAGTCACATCTGAATCGCAGCGGTACACCTTTCCAGGTGCTATAATCCGCAGCGGTGGCTGCCGTTTCTCCATGGTCCTTACCTGGATGGGGGATGTATGGGTGCGCAGCAACACCTTGTCATCAATATAAAAGGTGTCCTGCATGTCCCGGGCAGGGTGGTCAGGTGGGATATTCAAGGCCTCAAAATTGTAATAATCGAGTTCAATCTCCGGCCCCTCTTCCACACTGAAGCCCATTCTGATGAACACCGACGCAATTTCATCCATAACCTGGGTAATAGGATGCAGAGAGCCATATGGCAGCCTGCGGCCTGGCAGTGTGGGATCGAAGCCTGTGATCAGCCGCTCTTCAGGAACTGCCTTTTCAAGCTCTTCTTTTTTGGCAGACAAGGCCTTTTCAAGGCCCTTCTTGACCTCATTGGCAAGCTTTCCGACCTTTGGCCTCTCCTCAGGGGCCAGTTTGCCCAGGCCTTTCAAAATTTGGGTTACAGCCCCCTTCCGGCCCAGATACTGAACTCGTATCTGATCCAGTTCTGCTGGGCTTGAGGCCTGTTCAATCGCTTGAAGGGCCTCCTCCCTTATGGCATGGAGCTTATCCTCCATCACCTTAAAGCACTGATTTGGCCTTTTCAGCTATAGCAGTAAA
>JAMOVF010000001.1 GCA_027061625.1 Deltaproteobacteria bacterium | reverse complement strand
GGTCCTCTATCTAGCTTTGTATGGAGATGTTACAGAGGCAACCCTCCACTACTGGGCCGAAAAGATAAAGGATGACCTGCTGGCCCTTCCAGAGATTTCCCAGATTGAATTGCAGGGCCTCCGCCCCTATGAGATCTCCATTGAAATTCCCGAGGCCAATCTGCGCAAATATGGCCTAAACCTGCTCCAGGTTGCTGCCCGGGTGTCTGAGGCATCAAGAGACATACCAGGCGGTGACATAGACAACAAAAGGACCCGCACCCTTCTGCGCACCAAAGAACGCAAATATCATGGCGTAGAATATGGAGACATAGCTATTGTTTCTGATGGCTATGCCCAGGTAAAGCTTAAAGATCTGGCCCATATAAAAGATGGCTTCCGCGACGTGGGCATCTTTTCAACCTTTGATTCAAAGCCATGTGCCATGATTGAGATCTACCGGGTAGGCAAGGAACGGCCAAAAGATATTTCAGAAGCTGTTAAACGATATATTGCTGAACATGAAAGGCTGCTGCCGCCCAGCCTGCACCTGGCTATATGGAATGACCGGGCTGAGATCCTAAAAAGCAGACTCGATCTTTTAATAAAGAATGGCCTTACAGGACTCTGCTTGGTTATTGTGATACTAGGCCTCTTTCTTCAAATAAGGCTTGCATTTTGGGTAATGCTGGGCATTCCCATATCCTTTCTCGGGGCACTCTTTTTTATGCCTGCAATGGGCCTATCCATAAATATGATCTCCCTTTTCGCCTTTATTATGGCATTGGGAATAGTAGTGGATGATGCCATAGTGGTTGGTGAAAACATCTATGAACATAGGGCAAAGGGCAAAGATTATTTCCAGGCAGCTGTGGATGGCGCCACAGAGGTGGCGGTGCCGGTGATATTTGCGGTGCTCACCACAATAACCGCCTTTTCCCCCTTGCTCTTTGTTTCAGGCTCCATGGGCAAATTCATATCTGTAATCGCCAAAGTGGCAATAACTATATTTCTGCTTTCGCTGGTGGAGTCCTTATTCATACTGCCTGCCCATCTGAACCAAAGGCCTAAAGATGCTGAAGAAGAGTGGCTGCCTGTACGGTGGCTGGACTCCATTAGCAAGGCCTTTGGAAAAGGCCTCAACAGATTTGTTAACGGCCCCTTTGCCTCAACATTGAGCTGTATGCTCAAATACCGTTATGCCACCATAGCATGGGCTTTAGGCTCAATTATTATTACAGCAGGATTGGTGGGCGGAGGCATAATAAAATACCGTTTTTTCCCAAAGGTGGAATCAGATACCATAAAAGTAAAGGTTCAGATGGTCCCTGGCACATCTGTTGAAGAGACTGCAAGAGTGCTGCAAATGGTGGAGGAAAAGGGACGTTTGGCAATAGACCACTTTGAAAAACAAGAAGGCCGCAATCTCTTAAAACATATCTATTCCTTTGCCGGCAAAGGAGGGGAGCACAAAGGCAGGCTTTCTTTCTATTTAATTCCCTCAGGAGAGAGGCATACCACTACCAGGCAAATCTCCAATTACTGGAGGAAGCTGTTGGAGCCGGTGCCAGGAGTGGAATTCATTGCCTTTCAAAGCGACCTTATCCACATGGGAGACAACATAGATATAAGGATTTACCACAACCACTTCAATATATTGGAAAGGGTTGCCAAGGAAGTGGAAACCACCCTTTCCCAGTATCCAGGGGTAGAAGACATAGCCAATACCCTTGCAAAGGGAAAAAGGGAGGTAAAAATCAGGCTCAGGCCTAAAGCCGCAGCCCTTGGAATCACAGAAAAGGATCTTGGCACACAGGTCAGGAGCGCCTTTTACGGGGCAACCGCCTTGAGGATGATGCGCGGGCCCAATGAAGTGTGGGTCATGGTGAGGCTGCCTGAAGATGAGAGGGCGTCTCTATGGAACCTGAAAAAGCTGTGGATACAAAAGCCGGATGGCACTGAAATTCCATTGGAACAGGCCGCCTTTTTGAAACTGGGAAGAGGTTACAATGTGATAAGCCATGCCGATGGTATCAGGATTGTGGATATTACAGCCAATGTGGATGAAAAAGAGGCAAATCCTGAAGAGATTTTGGCTGATCTGAAAAAAAATCTGTTTCCCAAATTAAAGAACGATTATCCAGGCCTGAGAGTCAAGCTGATGGGTGAATCAAAACGCAGCCGTGAATCCATGCAGAGCCTTAAACGTGGCTTTCTCATGGCCTTGATTGCCATGTATGGACTCCTTGCAATTCCCTTCAGGAGCTATTTTCAACCAGTGCTCATAATGGCTGCAATTCCTTTTGGCATTGTGGGAGCCATCTTGGGCCACCTGCTGCTGGGCAAAAACCTGTCCATGATGAGTATGTTTGGCCTAGTGGCACTGGCAGGTGTGGTGGTAAATGATTCGCTCTTGCTGCTTGATTATGCAAACAGGCTGCAAAAGAGTGGGGCTTCTCCTCTTCAAGCCGTAAAGACCGCTGCCCTCCGCAGGTTCAGGCCCATACTCCTTACTTCACTCACCACTTTTTTTGGGCTAGTTCCCATGTTGACAGAAACTAGCCGGCAAGCACAGTTTCTTATACCTATGGCCATAAGCCTTGCCTTTGGGATACTTTTTGCCACAGGAATAACACTGGTTATAATACCTTCACTCTACCTTGTACTTAACGATGTAAAGCGTATATTTGATTTTCTGCGCAATACATAAATCCTTCCACCCAGGAGAAAAATATGAACAGAGAAAAATTGCCCCCTGTTTCCCTGAAACCAGGTGAGAAAATCCAAAACTTTAAGGCAATAAACATAACGCCTCTCCCTACAATTCAGTGTGTGGCCTATCTGCTTGAGCATGAAAAAAGTGGAGCAAGACTCCTTCACTTGCACACCAATGATCCGGAAAATCTCTTTGCAATAGCCTTGAGAACACCACCGCCAGATGATACAGGCCTTCCCCATATACTGGAGCATACTGTGTTGTGCGGATCGAAGAAATACCCTGTCAAAGACCCCTTTGTGGAGCTTCTGAAGACCAGCATGGCCACCTTTTTGAACGCCATGACCTATCCAGATAAAACAGTTTATCCATGTGCCAGCGTTAACAAAAAAGACTTTTTCAACCTGGCCTCAGTCTATGCAGATGCGGTTTTCTTTCCTCTCTTGCGCGAAGAACATTTCAAACAGGAGGGCCACCACCTTGAGCCTTTGGACCTTGATGACCCAATAAACTCTCCCCTCATTATAAAGGGCATTGTCTATAATGAAATGAAAGGCGCCTATTCAGACCTGGACAACCTCATAAGCCGCTATACCAGCCGATCAATATGCCCAGATACGCCCTATGGTCATGACGCAGGAGGCGACCCGGACAAGATACCAGAGCTCACTTATGACCGTTTTCTTGAATTCCATAGAACCTACTACCATCCATCAAATTCTTTGATCTTCATATATGGGAACATCCCAACTGAAGAACATCTAAAGTTTCTGGATGAAAATTGCCTTGGACAATTTTCACGCATAGATATTGACACATCCATTCCTCTTCAGCCGAGATGGAGCAAGCCTGTATATCAAAAAATTCCCTATCCCATAGGCCCAGAAGACAGCCCAGCCAAAAAAAGCGCGGTGGTAGTCACCTACCTGACCAATGATGTAACAGATGCCGTAACCACCCTTGCCATGAAGGTATTGGATTACTATCTCCTTGGTAATCCCGCTTCACCGCTCAGAAAGGCCCTTATAGACTCGCAGCTCGGCGAAGAGCTTACCGAATCTGGATATGCCGATTACCAGCGCGATACATTTTTCACCGTGGGCCTTAAAGGCACTGAACCTAAACACCGAGACAAGATCGTACAAATCATACAAGACACCATCAAAAAAGAGACTGAACAAGGACTTGACCCTGAAAAACTGGAAACTGCTTTCCATCAAATAGAAATGGAATCTCTTGAAATAAAAGAGATGTACCCTTTGAGACTCATGGATCGTACATACCGCTCCTGGCTGTATGATGCAGATCCGCTTATCAATCTGCAAATAAGAGAGTTGCTTGAGGAACTTCGGAAGCGGCACAACAAACAGTCTGGCTTTTTTGAATCAATATTAAGAACACAATTGGCAGACAACCCGCACCATTCCATTCTCACCTTTGTGCCAGATCCAGAGCTTCTGCAAAAAAAGGAGGAAGCATTAAAGAGAAAACTTGCTGAAATAAAGGCACAGATGTCTGAAGAAGAACTCCTTCAACTTGCTGAGGAGGCCAAAAAACTTCTGGAGATGCAGATGTCTCCAAATCCCCCTGAAGCCTTGGCAACGCTGCCCAGATTGAGCCTCAAAGATGTGCCTAAAGAGCCTATGGAGCTTCCCACTTCAACAGATGCAGCAAAGGGCATACGCTTTCTGCACACAGATATATTTTCCAATGGCCTAAACTACATAGCA